>CAZHDQ010000086.1:0-8954 GCA_964531595.1 uncultured Anaeromyxobacteraceae bacterium | reverse complement strand
TGGGAACAGGGTGGCGCGTTGTTTGGCTTAGAAGACCGGTCGGAACGGGGTATCCTTCCAGCCGGATGCCAATGGAAGGTCGAGCATGTCGGATCGAGACGCCGAAGAAACCGGGGCCGGGGGGACGACCCCGGGGCCGGTTACGCGAAGGACGCTGCTGGAGTGGCTGGGAAAGGCTTCGGTGGTGGGGCTGTTTTCCCCATTGATCGAGGCCTGCGGTCACGGGCCCGGCGCCGAGAGCGGGCTGGATGGATTCGCCGTCGACGCGTCGTTTGATCTGTCGCAGGATCCGGGTTCGCAGCCAACGGACGAAGGTCAGTCCGACCGTCCGGGCACGGATCAGGGGAATCCGGACGAGGATTCTGGGAATTCGGATGTTGCCCGCGATGAGGGCGGGTCCGGATGCGACTTTGCGCCCGGCCCGACGGACCATCCGGTCATGCAGGGTTGGGGCGAACGGACGGTGGATCAGCAGGATCTGGCCGGGATCCTCGCGACCTGGCAGTTGACGGTGGACGGCATGGTGTCCAGGCCGCGCACCTTTTCGTTTTGCGAGTTGCGGGACCTGGGCCTGAGCTTCCAGGCCACCGATTTTCACTGCGTCGAGGGGTGGTCGATCCTGGACGTGCCCTGGGACGGCGTGCAACTGTCCCGCATCTTGGATCTGGTGGAACCGGATTCCGCCGCGACCTTCCTGAAAATCACCTGTCGGGGCGGTACCTATACGGAATCTTTGTCCGTTGACATCGCTCGGGAGCCCCGGAGCTTGCTCGGCCTGGGCATCGGGGGCAACACGCTGCCGCTAAAACATGGATTTCCTTGCCGGATCGTGGTGCCGCGGCTGCTAGGCTACAAGAACTCCAAGTACATCGAGCGCATCGAACTGGTGACCTCGGAACACGTCGGGTTCTGGCCGAAATTCGGCTATACGGTCCACGGCGAGGTGCCGGCGGCGCGCCTGCGCGAAGGCAAGTACTGAACCGCAGCGCGTTGTCTGTTTCTGTCGTCTATTTCAAAGGATCGTTGCGCTCGATGCCGAAGGCGGGCAGGCGCAGCAGCAACGCCAGCACCCATCCGATGACGAAACCGGCCGCGATGTTGCCCAGGCGCAGGCATGCCCCGGCGGTCAAAAACATCACGAACGCATCGGTCTTGCGGACCTGATCGCGGGTCACCAGCGCCAGTTCGATCCCCGAGAACGCCAGCATCACGCCCAGGATGCTTTCGGGAAACGCCAGCATCAAGGCCATCAGCGGGGCGCCCAGCAGCACAGCGATCGCCACCTTGACGCCGCCCAGGAACAGGATGGACCCGTTCGTGCGGGCGCCGAATCGGTACTGGCCGGCCAGGCCACCCGCACCGTGACACATGGGCATGCCGCCGAACCAGCACGCGACCAGATTCATCAGGCCCACGCTGGCCGCGACGCGACGGGCCGACCCGGGCCGGTCCGGGAAGAGGTCGGTCGCCAGGGCGCACACCGCGATGACCGAGTTCAGCGTGCTTAGCGGGATCTGGGGAAGCGTCGCCTTTGGGAACGCCGTCACAAAGTCGCCCCACGCCGGCGGGTGCCAGGACGGAAGCGTCACGGTCAGTCCTTGCGCGCCATCGCGTCGGCGACGGCACGTTGAAGGCCCTGCACATCGCCCGAAAGCAGTAGGCCGCGCAGGTCCGTTCCCCCTTTGGCGAACAGGCAGGTTCGCAGCCGGCCTTGGCTGGACAGGCGCAACTTGTCACACCCCGCGCAGAACCGGGGGTGCGATGGCGTGATGAATCCGACGCGCGCAGTTGAACCCGGAACCCGGCAGACCCGTGCAACACCCTCGGTCCCGGCGTCCTCCGGGTTCAACACAACACGCCGGTAGGCCTCGACCCGGCTTGCCGCCTCGTGGGCGCCCGCATCGATGCCCCCGCTCGACACCGGCATCGCCTCGATGAAGCGCACATCGACGTTGCGTTTCACGCCCCATGTCGCGAGGCGTAGCGCATCCTTGACATCGCTGTGTGCCGTGGGCTCGAGATCAAGCACGAGTTCCTGCTGGGCGAATTGCGATCCGCGCGACGTGCTGCGCTGCCGATTGCGGCCGCGTTTGGCGGCATGGTAGCGCCCGCTGCCATCTTTGCGTTCTTCAACGCCGGCCAGCCCAGCGCCCCGGGCTGGGGCATCCCAATGGCGACTGACATCGCGTTTTCCCTGGGCATTCTCGCGATGCTTGGCAACCGCGTGCCACCGGCGCTCAAGGTGTTCGTGGCGGCGTTTGCGATCGTAGACGACGTGGGCGCAGTGCTGGTGATCGCGCTGTTCTACACCGCCGAATTGTCCTTGCCGGCGCTGGTGGACGAGTCGAAACTGGGAATCCTCGCGGCATCCGTCTTCGCAGGTGTCGTCGGATTCACGATCCTGCGGTTCACGCCTTCAGCACAAAGAAAACCACACTGACGACGACCAGCAGCGGAATCAGGATCCCGAACGAATACAGCATGTAGCCGCCGAACGACGGCATGTCCACGCGGGTCGGTCCCTTCTCTTCCGCGATCGCCTTGACCGTGAAGTTCGGGCCGTTGCCGATATAGGTGGTCGCGCCCATGAGCACGGCGCCCAGGCTGATCGCGCGTACTATGGTGACCCCCAGGCCCGCAGCCAGTTCCGGATCGATCAACCCCACGGCATCCAGCCCAAACGCACTCTTCGCCAGCGAAAGGAACGTCAGGTAGGTCGGCGTGTTGTCCAAGAACGACGACAGCAGGCCGGTCGCCCAGAAGTACTGCCAGGGCTCGGTCACGCACAGCTCGGTACCACGCTGCTCCAGCAGAACCAGGGCCGGGATCATCGTGATGAAGATGCCGACAAACAGCACGGCGACCTCGATGATCGCGTTGGAATTGAACCGATTGTCCAGCCGCCACTGCTTGCGGGTCGTCACCATCGACAGCAGGCCCAGCAACACCATTGCGCCGTCGCCGCCAGATTACCGCGCAGCACGATGCCACCCGAGATCGTGAAAAGCGACCACAACAGCACGATAAAGCTAATATATTCGTGCAGGTGATAGAACAGTTTCCCAAGCGCCACGGCTAGGTAGTACGCCGCCACAGGCAACGCGATCATGACCGCCACGATGCCCTTGTTGCGGTTGCTTTCCCACCAGTGGGAAAACTTCAACGGTAGGATCGCGATGCACAGCAGTAGCAATGCAAACGGGATCACCCAGGCCAGCGGAGGGATCGGCACCTCGCCACCATGAAATCGCAGTTCGCAACAGTTCGAACCCCTCCTGGCAGGCAACTTGCGCTCGGCCCCTTCGGTGCGCGCGATGCTACTCGGAAACGCCGCGACGACCACCCCATAAATCGGGGGCAGTCGCCGGGGGTCGGCCAGCGTTCATCCCACGCCCTGGTTGGCTCCCACAGGTTGACATCACGTCCTGCGGCGGCAAGACTGGACCCGCCCGTAACACTGCCGGCCTCGCAGCACCACCGGGCAGGAAGGAGTCGTGTCGTGGCATCACTGGATCTAGCCATCATCGCCCTGTACATGGTCGGCATGATCGGGGTTGGTCTGTTCTACGCCCGCAAGCAGGTTCGAAAGGACGAATACTTCGTTGGTGACCGCAACCTGTCGTCGGGCCATGTCGCGTTGTCGGTGGTGGCGACCGATGTCGGCGGCGGCTTCTCGATCGGGCTGGGCGGACTAGGCTTCGTGATGGGGCTTTCGGCCTCGTGGCTGCTGTTCACCGGCCTGGTCGGCGCCTGGCTGTCGGCGGTCATCATGATCCCGCGCGTCAAGACACTGGGCGACCGCTTCGGCTGGCTGACGTTTCCCGATTTCCTGGAGCATCGGTTCGACCTGCGCACTCGTGGTTTGGCCGCCATCGTGTCGGCCCTGGGATACGCCGCGTTCGTTGGGGCCCAGATTCTGGCGGGCGCCAAGTTGTCATCCGCCGCATTCAACATGGATCTGACGACGGCCGTTTGGGTCATGGCGGTGGTCGTCGTGGTCTACACGGCGCTGGGTGGGTTGCAGGCCGTCGTGGTGACCGACACCCTGCAATGGCTGGTCCTGCTGGGCGGGCTGTCGCTGGTGGCACTGCCCTTTGCATGGGAGCGCGCCGGTGGCTGGGAGGGCATCGTTGCGGCCGTGCCCCCGGAACACCTATCGCTGACGAACGTTTCCGGCCTGCAGGTCGTCACCTGGATCGCAACCATCGTGCCCATCTGGTTCGTCGGCATGACATTGTACCAACGCGTGTTCGCCAGCCGCGACGTGCGCACTGCCAAGCGGGCCTGGTACATGGCCGGTTTGCTGGAATACCCCCTCATGGCCTTCCTGGGGGCCACTCTGGGGATGATCGCGCGCATCCTGTTCCCCGATGCCGACCCGGAAACCGGCCTGCCGCTGCTGATCAGCGAGGTGCTACCCCTGGGCGCCGCGGGGCTGGTGATGGCGGCCTACTTCTCGGCGATCATGTCGACTGCGGACTCGTGCCTGCTGGCCTCGGTCGGCAATGTCGTGGGCGACCTGTACCTGCGCCACATGCGTCCGGACGCATCGGACCGCCGCGTCCTGTTTTTATCCCGCACCTTGACGGTGGTGATCGGCCTGGCGTCCGTGTCCGTGGCGATGGCGCTGCCCCAGGTGTTGGATGCCGTGCTGCTGTCGTACGCGTTCCTGGTGTCGGGCCTGTTCGTTCCGACGCTGGCGGGGCTGGTGTGGCCCCGGGCGTCCTCAACGGCCGCCTTCTGGAGCATCCTTGCCGGCGGCGGCACCGCCTTGGTGCTGAACGTGTTTCCGGCAATCGATCCCCTGGGCGAACCGATCCTGATCGCATTGCCCGTTTCGGCAGTGACGATGCTGGCATTGACGTGGCTGTGCCCTCGACGCCTGGGGGATGGGGCGGCTGGTTCACCTAGTAATTGAACGCCGATCCACCCAGGAACTCGCGCAGGATCGAGGTCGCCGGCACGTCGTCGGCAAAGACCGGCACGAACAGATCCAGGAACTCCATCAGGCGCGAGGCCTCCACGAACGTCGGGTCACTGTCCGGGACTTCCATCAGGAACCGCTCCGCAAACACCTTGAGCACCGCGGGCTCATAGAGCAACGTGCTGTTGAACAGGTGATTGGCGCGGTCCTGGAACGGTGGCCCGTGACGATGCACGGCATCAGCCTGAACATCGGCGGTCTGGGGCCCCTGGACGAGTCGTACCTGGACGCGCTGGGGCGGGTTATCGACCGGGCTCGCCCCCCGTGGTTCACGGACCACCTGAGCGCCTCGGGCGGCGCCTACCTACCGGCGACGGACACCTGGGTCCCGATGGCCGAGGCCGGGTCGCCGACCGCGGCCTGTCAATTGGCGCGCATCAGCGCTATCGAGCGGCCCGCCTCCGAAACATTGGCGAAGACGATCGGGCCGACGAGGACCTGACCGAAGGGGTCTCTGTAGGTCCAGTAGGGGCAGCACGGTGGTGCGCCGTCTTGCTCGGTCTCGCAGTCGATGGCCGTAGCGGTGGTCTGCATGCTGACCGTGACCGGGCCCACGGCACTGAAGCGGATGTCGGCGACGTTTGAGAACCAGACGGGGCCGGCCGCTTCATCCTGGCGAAACCACTCGATCCAGGTCTCCTGTCTTACATTGACACTGCGGTAATCGCCCGTGATCTTCACGTCGTCTTTTTTCGTGCTGGCAGGGCGCGGGATGTAGATTCGGACGTCGCGGTAGCCGCCGCCGATGGTGGGATCCGCAGGCACGTTCAGCGACACGCGCACCTCCTCGCCGTATTGTCCCAAAACAGAGAGCCCGATGGGGCCCGCCTCGGTCTGCCACCAGGCGAGGTCGAAGCCCTCCGGTGGGCAGGGATCGTCCTCCTTGGTCGATGACCGGATCGTGATGCGACCCTCGCCCACGGACGTGCCGGTGGGTGGCCACGCGCACGGGCCGCCGCCAGGGTTCTCGAAGGGCTCGCAGGTGATGACCGCAAGCGCGCCATCGACCAGGTCGGCCTTGTCGATGAGGTAGAGTATGTCCGCGTCGCCGCTGACCGCCACTTTGACCGAGCCCGTGTCCGGACCGGGGAGGAAGGGACTCATCTCTCCGGGGCCGTTCAGGGTCCACTTGAAGCAGAAATAGTCCAGGGGCTTGGCGGCGGGGACGGTTGCGGTCAGGGTCGTGCTCAGGTGATAGGGGTCCAGCACGTTCCTGCTCGACTGTAGCAAGACCTTGGCTTTGATGGCCGTCACGTCCCAGCGTTCAAGCGGCTTCGCCGTCGAGAGGTCAGACACCACCAGGCCGATGTCGAGGCCCGCGACCGCCAAGTCCGCGACCGAGACCAGAAAGTTGGCTTTCACGAACGTGTCCATCGCCTTGTCGATCCCGGCGTGCGCGTCTCCGGCCAGCGCCACCGCCAGCACGAGCGCGACGCCGTTTCGCAGCTCGTAGTTCGAGGCCATCGCCAGCAGCACGCCCTTCAACGCGCCGTCGAAGTCGCCCTGGGCGAGCTGGGTGGTCACCGCTGGTACCTGCGAGATGACAAGCTGCGCCAAGCTCTCCCACGTCGGAAAGTCTTCCGTACCCTGCACCGCGCCCTTGATCGGCAGCGCGATGGCGAAGACCGCCGGGAAGAGAACGTCGCGCACGAAGCTGAGCGTGACCATCAGGTTCGCGCGGGTCTTCCACTGTTGATGAAGTGGATTGCCGGAGTCGTACCAGCTCGGATCGCTTGCGAAGGCGGGGATATGTGCGCCTGCCACCACGGCCTCGAAGAACACGCGGCGCTGCCCTGTGGGGACCTCCAGCGGAATGGGGCTGGGCAGTGACCGCGGCCCGAAGTCCAGGCTGCCGGTGAGCGCGTCCTTCAAGGTGCCGACCGTCCCCGTGAGGCCGTTGGTCGACAGCACAAAGCCGTCGCGCACCAGCGTGTACGGCTCATCGGCGCGCACGCCGTCTTCGCCCTCGTGACCGACGCGGTACACATAATACCAAGCAGCGCGCCGACTCATGCTCGTGACCTGCATGCCGTTGCCGCCCAGGTTCGGCCCGACCAGCGTTCCACTCTGCGGCGTCGTCGGCTCGGCCGTGATGATGGCGTTGTTGGGGTCCGCAACCGCCTCAGCCAGGGCCTTCTGTGTGCTGGTGGTCGCCTCGACCTCGATGTTAATCATCAGGTTCAGCACGTTGACTAGCGACTCGCGGAGATCGGCGTTTTCGCGCATCAGGAGCGCGGGATCTTGTGCCGACAGCGCCTCCACCGCGGCGCCGAGCTGCCCCAGGTAGGGGTGCGCCTTGACCAGGCGAAACATCTCGACCCGCACCTCGGGCGGCATCCCGTAGAGGCGCAGCGCGAAGAATACCAAGGCGGCAGCCGTCGCTTCGGAGTCGATCACCGACTCGACCGCGGGGTCGATAAATCCCAGCAGCACGACGTTTCCTGCGCCATCGACCACCGTGGCCAGCGACTCACCCGAGCCGCCGACCATGACCGTGAAGCGCCCGTCCGTGGCCACGCGAGCCTCGCCCAGGCCCGTCCGCACCGTGAGATCCGCCAGCGAAAGCGACCCGGCCGCCGGCAGAACGACCTTGCCCCGCGCCTCTGTGGGCGTGAGCACCGGCCCCGAATCACTGTCCGCAGCGGCCACGTCCCCGGAGACCTCGCCGGTCCCATCGGCATCAGTCGACTGCTGTGCCCCATTTCCAGACCCACAGGCTGCGAGGCCCATCAGGCCGACCAGCGTCAGGGCAGTCGCCACTGCGCGACATGACCAAGTCCCCAATAACTCCGGTCCACTTTCCCATCGCAACATGACGTCCCCCAATGTTCCAGGCTCGCATCGAAACGTTCCACCCGTCGTCCACGCCAAGCGGCTGGAACACAAGACGAGCAAGAGAGCGGATATCCCGAAGTGTAGCCAGCAACCGTTCCGCTGAACAACCGAAAACGCCGCAGCAACCGGAATTACAGGGATTACTGTCGGTGCTCAGGTACCTGTTGCATGATCGCGACGGCGTCTTTGGGTAGGACAGTCAGTAGAAAACCATGAACTGCTACATGCAATACACAGTCGCCCACTGCAAGCCCAGGAACTATGCCACCGTGCCGCGGCCGAGGGACCGCTGAAGCAGCAGCAAGCCCGGGGCCGCCAGCGCCGCGACCACCTGCAACCCGGTGACCTCCGCGAGATGCGAAAGCGGGGACACTCGCGCTTACGCCGACAATGAATTCGCAGCAGTACCCCAGCATCCAGCCAATTCTGACGTACACGTCCTGGTGCTGGAAGGCGAATTCAAAGTCACCTCAATGGCATAGAGTACGCTACCAAGAAGGGAGACCTGCTTCCCGTCGCCTTCAAAACGCCCATGGGTTTACGGGCTCTATCGCATCGCCTATGATGCAACGCGATCGACTCGAAAATAGAGGCGCCTGTGAAAGCCGTAGTCATGCCAATTTTGATGCTGCTTGTGAGCTTTACCTGCTTGCCAAGTATAGCGAAAGAGTCCCAGGTGGAACTGGTGAGGCTGAAGAACCCAGGATTTCCGCACTCCGACAAGTCGATTTGCCCCGCCACGGCGTCCAAGATGAAGCTGAGACTCGTGGGCCAGACCCTTGATGACATGTATGATGGCCAGGGCAGGACATCACAGAACCAACTGTACACACCAAAGGCCACTGCCGGGCCAGCGTCTGAGGCAGCGCTCCTTTTGACAGAATATGGAGTCCTGAAGTTCTTTAGGCCACTCCCCAACGGATTCCACCTAGCTATCTACGAGTCAACCTCCCCGTTGCGCAAAGGCCTGCTGAAGAAGGCAGATGCCGCGATATACGATAAAAATTATTCGTACGTAGCGGTGGTTTTGGACAGTTCCGACAAGGTCGCGAATGCGTATGATTTGAATGAGTTTTTTCCGCTAATTCTGGAAATGTTCACTGCGGAAGTTGTTGGTAGTGTGCTGTATTTTGAT
>CAZHDQ010000085.1:0-8954 GCA_964531595.1 uncultured Anaeromyxobacteraceae bacterium | reverse complement strand
GGCAGCCTTTCCACCGGTGATGAGGCGGCCTTCGGATTGGATCCAGGCCACCGTGTCCGCGTGACTCTGAAACGCAGTGGCGCGATCGTAACGGACCTGGAGATCGGCGCCGTGCGTAAGCCCGAGGTCGGCGGCGGCCCCGGAGACACGTTCGTTCGCGTACCAGGGGAACAAAGGGCATGGCGCATCCTCGACCAGGACCTCCGCCGCGCGTTCGACGACGGGGTGTCAGGACTACGCGATCGCCGTGTGCTGACGATAGAAACCCACCGAATCGTTGCAATAACGTTGACTCATCCCCTGGCAGATGACCCGCTTGACCGTCGAATCGTCCTGCAATCCGAAGCTTTAGTTTCGCCAACTGACACCACCGGCCAGGACCACCCGCAAGCGCCGGCCAAGGGCAGGATCTGGCACATTGCCTTCCCGCCGGGCTACGAGGCCGGCGACGTCGACCGATTGACGACATCACTTGGTGCGTTGTGGGCCCGCGAATGGGTCGACGAAGTCCCCGAAGGGGTGGACCTGGGCGCGAATGCGTTTGCTATCGAGGCAACCATGGAAGACGGGACGAACCGGATGATCCGCGTGTCCGAAGTCCTGGATGGCGACGCATGGGCGCAGGTCCAGGGTGTCCCCGGCGTGGCCAAACTGACACCGCATTCAGCAGAATCGCTGTGCAAACGGCTGGGGGATCTGCGAGACAAATCCCTGATCGGCTGGACCTCCGATCGGATCGCGGCTGTGGAACTGTTCGACGGCGACCGGCATTGGCATTTCGCTCGTCGGGGTAACGGCTACATGTCTGTTTTCCCCGCCGACCTGTCCCTCGACCGTGCCGCTGTCGACACGCTGCTGGCGGACATCGCTCGCATGAGGGCAGATCGGATCGTGCCCGCCGCCGAGACGACCGAAGAACAGACTGGTCTGGCAACACCGCGCGCACGTTTGGTCGTAACCTCGATCGACGGGAGGCGTCGTACGTTGCACGTCGGCCGTTCCGAAGAGGCGAAGACCTGGGTCCGGATGGATGGAACCACCGAGGTCGCCACCGTCGCTCCATGGATGGTGGACAGGGTCCGCAAAGACTCGACGGCGTTCAGGAACCGGACAATTTTTTCGTTCGGTGCGACAGATATCGCTCGCATCCGTATCGTCCACCCAGACGAGACCCTGACGCTGGTTGCGAACCCCGATACAGGCGACGACGCGGCGACGCCTTTCCTGATCGACGGCGCTACCAAACCACCGGATCCCGAAATAGTCATCGGCCTGGTTTCGACCCTGGCCGGTCTGGCGGTAAACGACTTCCCCGAGGATGCACCCCGGCGCCTGGAGCGACCCGATCTGCGCGTTGTGGTCACGCTGCGCGACGGTTCGCAGCACGAGATCCGGATTGCCGGGCAAGACGGCAACGGCAACCCTTACGGCACAGCGCCGACGGCCCCGGGTTTCGGCGCATCGGTCTTCACGCTGAGCCCGCAACAGGCCTCCAAGATCCGCGTCCGAAAGGCGGATCTGTTACCGTGAGGTCGGCTGGATGGGGCGATTAGGGTAGTTTGATGCAATCAGGGTCGCCATCTGGGCACGCGAACCGCACGTGAAAATGTCGTTTGTGGCCCCGGGAATGCCGGATGATACCAGCCTTGACCTTCGACCCACGCGGATACTGGAAGATCCAAGCAAGTTGGCGCTCGTCGTATCCCATGGCCTGCGCGGCACGATACAATTGCGGTTGCAGCGAATAGTTGACCAGGATCAGGGTGACCCGACCGGTCGCCAACAGATTCGCCATCAGGAAAAACGTCTTTTCGAAATCGATCTCGGCGACGGGGAGCTCCACGAAATGCGACAGCGGTCGCCCGTTGACCGCGTAAAGGCCAACGTCGACATCTCGCCCCGACTGGTGTGAGCGATGCGGCTTTTGTGGCCCCCCCTCCGGCCGAGACAGCGCACCGATGACCACCGGAGGTGTATCCGGATATTCCCGCAACACCTCGCCCAGGGCAAACATCAGCAATAAGACAGTGTCATCGGTTCCACAAGCCGTCGTCGGATTGCGCTGCACGAAACCCGGGCCCTCGGGCCGCAGGCATCTCCCCGCTTCAAGGCGACCGCCGTTCGTTTGGCCGATGGACCGCGCGCGCCGCGGGAACTCCAGTCGGACGGGGCGTCCCGTAGGCGTCGTGAATTCCAGTCGCGCCACATCGGGCGCAGGCGGAGCAGGGATCGGTTCGGGCGACTCATCCCCGAAGTCCTCGCCCGGTTCAGGCGCTGGCGGCATGGTTTCGGCAGGTGTGGTGGGCGGTTCGATGGCACGGGGCTGGCTGGTCGTCGCACAGGCCGTCGATACCAAACCGACGGCCAGGATCCATCTAACGCAGGAAACCTGACGAAAAGAACAAGTCACCGGTCCCCGCCCTGGCGCAGCATATCCCCGGCCAGGCGAATCTGCTTGATCGCCCGCTCCGATTTGACCAGTGCCTTCTGGAGATTGACCCGTTCGGCGCCGGAAGGTACATGGTAGAGCAATCCGTCCCCTCGACGCACGAATCGGATCGCGATCCCATCCATCGGAACCGCTTCGAACTGCCCGCTGCCCTCTGGGACTTCTCTGCACGATTTATACTGGAAGATCATGCTCTTCCAGAAGCTCGCCCTTACGCCTTCATCCACGACACCGATCAACACGCCCAGGAAATCCTCACTCGTGGTCGCTTCCCGGACCGCCGGCACTCCGATCGTTGAGGTGTATTGGGCCTGCATCGGGATCGGCAGGTCGCTGACGAGGCCCCGAGCTGTGGAAACATTCGAGAACAGCAGGTCAGCCTTAGCGGCGATGTCGCGGTCCAATAGGCGGTACAGCCGCGTGTGGTCTCGCCGTTCGATCGCGTTTCGATAGATCGCGTAGGCACCAGAGCAGGTGCTCTGGTCCGGTTCCTGCCCGCTGCAACCGGCCACAAAGACGGCAAGGCACAACAATGCCGTCCCCACGATACGGTTCAACAGTTCGACAGATGTCTTCAATGAATTCATCGTTCCCCGGTCCAAGGACGGCTACTCTTCCTCTTCCGGTTCACCGGAGTCCTGTTCCACAACGGCGTCCTTGGAGAACGCGACGTTCACCCGGGTCGGGCCGAAGAGACTGGACTTTGGGGTCGCGGAATTCATTTCGCTCTTGCCGGTCGGCGGGGCCTCGTCCGGAAATCCCCGCTCGCAACCGAACGCGAAGACCACCATGATCGCGAACGCCAGGGCAAGCAATTTATGCATGACGCGCACCTCCACTCGCATGGAATTCTAACAGGTCGCCTGCGAAGCACAAAATGTATGCACTCGGAAGGCCCAAAACATTAGCGCGACGGGCTCACACGCAGGCACCCTCGACCAAAAAACTATCTACAAGTTCAGTGGTCAAGGCGTCAGCGGGGCTTGCGTGGCAGTTTCCGCAGAACCTGTTCTACCGCGTTGGAGGAATCGTCGATCAGGTCGTGCAACACGGCACCACCTTGAGTCAGCAGGCTGTCCACCCCACTGCGCAGAACCTCGCGCGTCACGGCAGCCGCCCGCATCGGTAAGTCTGGCACGACCGCCGCCGCAGAACCATCGGCGTCCTCCACGCGCTGGACGTACATCCCGATCGAACGCTCCATCGCAGGCCGGACGACTGGGTGGACCAACCGCACACCGTACTTGATCAGCCCCAGCGGCCTGCTGCGGTCCTCGAAGCGTCGGTACTGCTTGAACTGGTCCTTGTTGTCGACGAAGCGCACCTGTTCGATCGGGCGGCCCTGGCGATCCCGCCCAGTCGTCACCAGCACGTTGCGCGTCTTGTAGCCCCAGATCCCGCGGACGAACAAGTCCAGCCCCGCATCGTCTGGGCGAAGGTCCGGGACGTGCCCGGTGTCCTGGAAGTAGCGATACGCCAGGACGAAGAACACGACGAGTTTGCGCGCCAGAGCAGGATGCCTATCCAGCACCACCTGGCCCGACGAGCCCAGCAGATCCTCCAGCGTCAGCAGTTCCTCCACTGTACCGATGGACTGGACACCGAACTGGGCCTTTTCCTGGAACGAGTAGAACGTGCGATCAATGCGGCGGTAGGGAAGCACGCCCCCCGAACCATCGGGAATGCCGCCGGCGGCCGCCACCTCCCAGAGCATCCCATTGACCGTGACCAGGAAACGGCTCCGCTCGGCCTCGGACCGGGCCTCCAGAAACGCGGCGAGGGGCCGGATCCGCTCGATTAGGGCAGGCGTGATCGGATTGCGCCGCTCGGGCACATCGATGCCGCCGAGGTACAGCGTCGTTCCCATGGCCACCCGGAGCACCAAGCGCAAACCCGCGGTGCTCAACACACCAGAGTAGGGCTCGACCTCAAACAACGGGTAGTCGAAGTGGGCCTCCAGAACGCCGGTAGCGATGGCCTCCAGTTCGCGATCCGGGATCGGCGTCGTCCAATCGAACGGCAGTCGCGCGACCATCCAGCGGGCGAACGCCTTCGAGGCGCGACCGTTCGCCGCGGCCATCGACCGGGCATCGGCCTGGCCAAAACGGATGGACCGGGTGTAGTAGTTGATCTCGGGCGGTAGGAAGTTTTCGTTGCCGTGCGCTGCGAAGCACTTCCGGATCACCTCGGACGCCCGTTCCCAGCCCAGCACCGGGTGACGCCCCCCCTCCAGGTAGCGCAGAACGTCGCGCAACCCAACGGTGATAGGCGCATCGAAGAACGATTGCAAGCGCTCGGTCGTAGCCATGTCCAGCGGGTGCTCGCGCAAAAAAGCCTGAAAACGCTGAAGTGCGGCAAAATCGGGTACCGCCACATTGAAATAGGGGTCCTCACCCAGGATGTCCCACGCCGATCTAGAGATTCGCCCATCGTCCGTTTCGCGGATCGAAAACGTGCCGTCGACCCGCCGGCGGCCCGACCGGCCCGACAGAACGCGGCGAGCGCTGTCGAGCATGTCCGGCGCGAACTGCGCCTCCACATTACCCGCACAGAAGTATGGGATCTCCCGAACGGCTTCGCGCGTGTCCACCTCGAACTTCTCGATCGTCGGAGCCATATTGTACCCGGCGGCTCCGAAGGCCTCGGACACCAGAGGCCGACGGATGATCGAGGCACCGCCATCCCGCAGTTTGATAATATAATTCTGGATATTGCCCACCTTGACCAGGAAGCGGGCACTGATGCGATCGGCCTCCGCAGCCGCCGCAACTGGGTCACCCCCGTGCATCGCGGCCAGTTCCTCGAACACCGTGCGCAGGGCCTTCGGGTCGAAGGCATTGACCTCGGTATGGGACCCGCCGACCTCACCGGGGGTCAACGGGTGCATCGCGGCGCGCATCGCCTGCAACAGTTCGTAGTCCGTCATCTAGCCTCCCACCAGCCTCACGTCAGCACCGTCACAATTGAGCCAGGACCGGGGTCTGACGGCCCGTGGACAATGTTCGCAGCGCGTATTCGAACGAGATCTCGCGTTGTTCCAGTGGCACGCCCAGAGCCGGCTCGACGACCAGCGATCGGTCCAGGCCATCGCGTCCGATGTCCAAGAAATCGATTGCGTGGAACTCGACATGCACGAAAGGCAGGCGCTGCGCGAACCACAACAGGTGGTCTCGCATGGCGGACTGTCGGATCAGCGTCGTGCCAATAAGCGGAAGCCTCGCTGGACCGCAGGCGGTGATTGGAAATTCCTTGAGCCCGGGCGCCGGTTGTCCCCATACGAATGGCCGCCGGCGACGCCAGAAATCGCGCATTCGGCCCGGGATGGACGAGCTGCGCCGCCCGCCGACCCGCATCCCACCGATGATGGCCGCCCGCGCCGCCCAGTAGGCCGGGGAAGGCAGGATCGACGCATCATACTGGAAGCCCGTCTCGTGCAACACGGACAACAGCGTCTTGCTCAGGTTGTAGCCCGGCCCGCGGAAGCCGACCACTGGCACACCCAGCGCGTCCTCCAGATCCTTGCGGGACCCGCCGACCTCAGCCTCGATCCGCCGAGGGTCCCTGCGGGACAGGTCGTAGAAGTGCGAACGGCTGTGGCTGGCAATCTCGTGTCCCTCACGGGCGGCCTGGGCCAGCACCTCGCGCGCCACCCGCCACTGAAGGTCCGCCGTGATGACGAACAGTGTCGCCCGCAGCCCTAGCCGGCCGCACAGTGCCAGGAACCGCGGAACGGCCACCTCAAAGACCACCGGGGTCTCTTCGGCGGGTGGCAACGCGTGGATACCCCGGTAATAGCGCAGGTCGTCCAGATCGATGCCAACGCACAGTGTGGGGGGGATGGCCATCGCTGCCTCCCGCGGCCCCTCAGGCCTTGCGCCCCAGGCGGATCACCAGGAACAACCGCCACATGTTGCGCAGGACATTCGGGATCCGCTTGAACAGGTTGATCGACGGGGGCCGCTTCTCCATGATGCGCACCGGTACTTCGACCACGCGCACCATCCTCTCGGCCCGAATCACCAGTTCACTGGCGAACAAGTCCTTTTCGACAATGCACCGCTGCACGACCGGCATCAACGCCTCGCGCCGGAACGCCTTGAGCCCGTGGGTGTCGGTGCCGCGAAACCCGACAACGACCCGCAACATCGCATTCAACACCCACGTTGCGAACCGGCGCATTGCCGGACGGGCGTCCCGGGCGGCCGGGTGTCGCTTGGACCCCACGACCATGTCCGCGCCATCAGCCTGCAGTATTTCAATCGCCGTACGGTAGAAATCCACGTCGCAGATGTCGATCTCGTCGCACATGACCAGTGTGCCGCGCGCTTCCTCGATACCCCGACGTAGCGCCCGGCCGTAGTTCGGTTCGTCCGTGTGGATAACACGCACGTTGCGGTGCTTCTGGGCCAATTCGTGCGCGATTTCTTTCGTTTTGTCGCGACTGCCGTTTTCGGACAGGATGATTTCGGTCACCAGGGGGATTTCGGCCAGTCGCGCGACCAGGTCGTTGACGGCCGTAGCGAGCAGGCCCTCTTCGTTGTAAACCGGGATCACAACGGTCATGTGGAAAGGGGACGATTCGCTTGAGGTCGGTGCGGTCATCGGGGTTCTCCGAGGCGGAAACTGTCAAGCCGGGCGCGCCAGCAACTCGGCGGTCCGCAGGCCGTCGAGGATGGCGTCTTCCATCGAATTGTACGTCCATCCGCCGTAACGGCCGATTGAATGTATGTCCCGCGACGCGAAGAAGTCCAGGATAGTACGCCGGGCGTCGGCACAATGACGGTCGAAGATCACGTACCCCCAGGGGTGTTCACGGAACGCGGCAAATCGGATCTGGCGATCGTGCTCGATTGTTCCGATTTCCTTCAGGAACGACGCCAAGGAGGCCACTATCTCGGCCTCGGAGGCCTGGTGATCGTTGGCCAACTCCACGTACAGCGACGACTGGCCTTCAGGCGCCAACCCCGGGATCGCGTTTGATGCCGACCCTACACGATAAAACGGGAACCGCGCCTCGGGCAGGTAGACCCAGTGGTTGCCGTTCAGAGGCGTCGGCACGTCCAGTGCCACATTGACGTAGCGCAACGGCGAGCACCGCAGCTTGCTGGATGCCTCACGTACCTGGTCAGGAGCGTCGACGGCCAGTTCGACCAAATCGGGCAGCGCCAGCGTGGACACCAAGTCGCGAAACGACAGGCGTGCGTCGCCGAATTCGACCCAGCGCCCCTCAGTGGACAGCCGTTGCGGTCGCGTGTTCATAAGGAAACGCGACGGGTCCAACCGCCCGTACATGGCGCGGGCCAGCGATTCGATGCCGCCTTCTGCCGGGTACAAAAACGACGCGTTGTAGCCCATCGCCTCGCGCGACAGTCCCAGCGCCCCGTCGATTATCTGAGCAATGTCTGGCACCGGGACGAACCGCTGGGTCCATTCGGCCGTGACCTCGGCGGGCGACACACCCCACAACTTTGTGTTGTATGGCACGATGAAATGGCTGGCGATCCCGTCACCGAAGTGGCGATGCGTGTACTCCAGGAAGTTGCGCGGTGCCGCAACCTTACGGGATGCCCTCTGGACGGCCGCCGAGACCGCACCCTGGAGGCACTCGCGCAGCACCTCGCGCGGTAACCCATGCAGATTGGCCTGGAACGGGTACAGGGTGAACACACCGTTCGAGTAGATCGCGGCGCGTCGCTGGACCGTGACCATGCCGCCGGGCAGCAGGTCCTCGACCAGTGCCTGGATCCGTGGATCTCGCAGGTGAAGCCAGTGGCCGGTGTGGTTGAACAGGAAGCCTTCGATGTCTTCGGTCCGGGTCAGACCGCCGGGCCGCCCCTCGCGTTCCAACACCAGATAATCGCCACCGTGGTGCAGCGCGGTTGACAGTCCGGAAAGACCGGCTCCCAGGATGATCAAATCCTTGTGTTCCATGGGGCTCCACCCGATTCGGCGAACCCTACTCCATGGGTCGCTTCGGTGTCAACTGGGCGGCATTGCCCAGAATCCACAGCTTCGCCCGGCCTCGCGCGGTATACTCGCGCCGACCCGGCGGGGGCCGAGGCGATGGCACTGATCGAGACAAGGGACGACGGCGTGGTAATCGAGGTATCGGTTCGGCCACGTGCAGGCCGATGTCGGATCGGTGGCGTCTCCGGTGGGCGCCTGCGGGTCGAGGTCACCGCGGCCCCCGAGGGAGGTGACGCGACACGCCAGGCACTGGCGACGCTGGCCCGTGCCGTCGGCGCCCACACTAACAACGCAACCCTGATCAAGGGCGCCAGGGAACGACACAAGATTATCCGTATCGACGGCGTCACCGAGGCTGTTTGCCGTGAACGCCTGGGTTTAGAACCCTGACCCCCGGAGGAGCCATGGCCCAGGCCAAGTCGCCAAAAAAGTCCTCGCCCCGGAAGGCGAAGTCACCAACCGACCCAACCCAAGAAGCCGCGCCCCAAAAGGCGAAGCACAAGCCACCTTCCACCCGGAAACCAGCACCACCACGGGA
>CAZHDQ010000084.1:0-8974 GCA_964531595.1 uncultured Anaeromyxobacteraceae bacterium | reverse complement strand
GTGCGCCTCCTGATCGTGGACCATTTGGACGACTATCCCATCCCGACGAAAACGGTCGTTTCCTGGAACCGCGCGGTGTTTGACCGCGCGTCGATGGAGATCGCGCGCGGGTGCTCGGAGGGGTGCCGTTTCTGCGAGGCGGGCTACACCTACCGGCCCCTGCGGGATCGCTCGCCCGTGGCGATCTATCGGGACACTCTGGCCGCGGTGCGCCATGCCGGCTACGAGGAGGTGTCGCTAGGGGCGCTGTCGCCGGCGGACTACCCGGCGCTGGGGCCGCTGGTCCATGCGCTGTCTGGCGCGCTGACCCCTGAATTCGTGACGTTGTCGGTGTCCTCGCTGCGGGCGTACGGGCTGGACGACCAGACGTTGCAGGATCTGCGGGCCGTTCGAGCCGCGGGCCTGACGTTGGCGCCAGAGGCCGGCTCGCAGCGGTTGCGCGACGTGATCAACAAGAACATCCGCGACGAAGACTTGCTGGAATCCGCCCGCCGGGCATTCGCGAACGGGTGGCAGCGGCTGAAATTGTATTTCATGGTCGGACTACCGACCGAAACCGACGCCGACGTTGATGCGATTCTTGACTTGGCGCGGGCTGCCCTTCGGATGGGACGGGGCATGGGGCGTGCGTCGGTGACGGCGTCGGTCGGGGTGTTCGTCCCGCGTCCGCACACGCCGTTTCAGTGGGAGGGCATGGCGTCGGCCCAGGAAATCGACGCGCGGATTTCGCGGTTGCGGGATGCCGCGCGGGGTACCGGGGTCACGCTGAAGTATTCGGACGGACGTACCGCCCGACTGGAGTGCGCGATGGCCCGGGGCGATCGGCGGCTGGCCGACGTGGTTGAGCACGCGTTTAGCTTGGGCTGCCGCTTCGACGACTGGAGCGAGCACGCGCGTCCCGACCTGTGGGTCGAAGCTTTTGCGCGTGCCGGGGTCGACTGGGACGTGCTGACCGGCCCGCTGGCCCAGGACGCTGGCCTCCCCTGGGAGGTCGTTGACGTCGGCGTTACGCGGGCATTTCTGGCTCGGGAGAGGGCCCGGGCGTTCGAAGGAAAGACGACACCCCCGTGCGAAAAGCCGGCGTCCAAGGATGGCGAGCGGCCCGGCCCCGCCGAGATCGCACAGGCGACGACAGTCGTTTGCCATGCCTGCGGTGCGGGCTGCGTGCCGGCCGATATCGCGTTGGCGCGTGCGGCGGTGGTCCGGGCGGGTGGGGACCTGCCGGTATTCGAGAAGGCGGATACTCCAAAAGTCCCTGCGGACGTTTCGGACCCCGACGACGGGGATCTCGCAGTGAAGCAGGCGTCGCCGGACGGCGGTGCCTGGGTCCTGTGGCACTTGGTGTTCACGAAGGTCGGCCCCGCTGCCTACCTGTCCCAAAAGGATTTGGTCAAGCACCTGCCGCGGATCCTGCGACGTGCCGGTCTGAAGGCCAAGATGTCCGTCGGGTTCCACCCGCTGCCCAAGCTGTCCTATCGGGAACCGATGCCGGTGGGCTATCAGGGCGCCGGCGAGTGGATGGACGCTTGGCTTGCGGCCGATGCCGAGCCGCCGGACCTGGACGCCTTGAACCGGGCCTCGGTATCGGGGATCACCTTCCTGCAGGTTGCCTTGGCCCTGGGGCGTCGCCAGACGCCGGGTGACATCCGGTACGCGTTCGCCAGCCCTCTGGACGCCGATTCGACGGCGTCGCTTCTGGCCCCGCTGGCGGTCGAGGTCCCCACGCCGGACGAGGCGGCTTCTCTGGCGGCGGCCGCGCTGGACCCCGACCCGATCGCCGGGCGCGAACCGCTGGTCATGGTGTGGCCTCGGGGTGCCCATCTGCCCAACCGGCCGCACGAGACCCTGTCCCTGGCGCTGGGACGCCCTTACCTACCGGGCGAACTGGTGCGACTGTACGACACGCCGCGCCCGGGTGCCGTGGACCCTGCCTGAATTCCCCCCCGACGGGCTTTTGCGGATAGGATCGGACAGTTGTCGCATCGGGATGACAAGGAGGTCTTCGTGGTCTTTCGGATCGGGGTTCTGGCCTGGCTGCTCCTGTCGTTCGTGCCCGTTTCAGTGCGTGCGGGTGGGTCAGCCCAACGATTCGACACGCTGCTTCGCGAGGGAGTCGCGTTGTGGCGCACGGCCGATTCGGAAGGGGCGGTGTCCCGACTGCGTCAGGCCGTCGAACAGGCATCGAACGGCCGAGATCGCGCAAAGGCCAAATTGGCATTGGCCCGCGCACTGACCGACGCCGGACGGCCCAGGGACGCCTTGGCCGACCTGTCGCGCATTGCGCCCGGGACAATGCCGGCCGTGCTGGCCGAGGCGGCGGCCTGGGAGCGCGCCCGGGCCCTGGACCTGGCCAAAGACCGCGCCGCGCGCAAGGCGCTGGCCGACTTCGTTTCCAGGTTTCCGTCCTCGTCTTACGCGAACAACGCCCGGCTGGCGTGGGCCCGGATCGCCCTGGCCGCCGGGGATCGGTCCACGGCAGGGGCTCAGGCCGCGATCGTCTTGAAGCGCAGTCCGTCCCGCCTGGACCGGGCCGAGGCCCGGTTGGTGCTGGCTCGCGCCGGGGCATCCGATGGGCGAGACGAGGCGTTGCGGCGGTTGTTCATCGAGATGCCGGATACCGACGCGGCCACCCGGACCGGCCTACAGGAATCCGACCTGTCGGGTGCGGAACTGGACCTGCGCGCCCAGGCGTTCTTCGACGCCAAGGACTACGAGGCGGCCCTGCGGATACACACCGGGCGCTACGACGCAGGGGACCGATCCGCGAGCCGCGCCCTAACGCTGGGTCGCCTGCACTTGGTCCACGTTCGGGATGACGCGGACAAGGCGATCGGCTATCTGCGGCAGGCACAGGAAGGTGGTGCCCTGTCCGGGCCTGCAGCGCATCTGTTGTTCGGACGCGCGTACGCGAAGGCCGAGGACTACGACCGTGCGCTGGACGCCTACCGGGCCTACCTGAAGACCGGGGCGCAAGACGGCCGGGTGCGGGCGATGTACTACCTGGGCTGGCTTCCCTACGACCGGTTTCGCTACGAAGAGGCGTTGCCGGAATTTGACCGGTTCCTGGCGGCGTTTCCCAGGGATCGCATGCGCAGTTACATCCTGTGGTTCAAGGCCTGGTCCCAGTATCAGTTGGGTCGCTACGAGGACGCCCTGGAGACGTTCGACGCGATGATCCCGCTTGGCAACAACCTGGTGGCCGGCAAGGCGATGTACTGGGGCGGTCGGGCGCACAAGGCCATGGGCAACGACGTCGAGGCGCGCGCCTGGATGACCCGCGTCATCGAACGATACCCGCTGTCGTACTATGCGGTCCTGGGCGCACAGCGCCTGAACGAATGGGATGGCACACCGCTGCCCGGGTGGATTGTCGGCCCGTCGCCCGGCCTGCCCGACCCGGGGCCGCTGTGGCCGTTCGACCGGATCCCGAAGTCGCTGAGGGCCCGGCTCCAGGCAGTCAAGGATCTGGGTGACTTGGGCGAGACGCAGGCGGCCCGGACGCGGTACCGGGCGATTTCCCGACGTGTCGAAAGCGCCCTGCCGTCGGCGGATCGGGCGCGATTCCTGCGAACCGTCGCCGACGCCACCGGCGAGTACAACGCCCTGTTCAAGCGGGCGCATAGCGAGTTCAGTGGCCGGCTGGGCCGAGTCCCGACGCCCGAGAGCGCTCCGTACTGGATGGTCCGCTATCCACGCGCCGAACGCCCGATCGCGTTGCCTCTGGCCGCAAGGTTCAAGATGCCGGAACTGTGGACGTACGCGATCATGCGACAAGAGTCCCGCTACGACGCGCGACAGGTTTCGCACACCGCCGCACTGGGCATCATGCAGATGATCCCAGCCACGGCGTGGATCGTGTCAAGGGCCCTGGACGTGCCGTTGCATGTCGAGACGTTCTTCGACACTGGCCGCAACGTGTTGTTTTGCATGTACTACCTGGCCCAACTGCTGGATGACTTCAAGGGGCAGATCGTGTTCGCATCGGCCGCGTACAACGCCGGGGCGCCGCCGATCAAGCGGTTCCTGGCCGCGCATCGCGGGCGCCCGTTCGATGAGATGGTCGAGTTCATTCCCTACAACGAGGGCCGAAATTACGCCCGCAAGGTCGCGGAGCACCTGACTCGGTATGCATACCTGCACCTGGACCCAGAGGCTCGGGCTGCGCTGTATAGGCAGTTGTTTCCCGTCGAGGTCGACTACGATCTGGGGACTGCCGTCGACTACTGATGTGCTATCACTTAGTCGCCAAACGGCTTGAGCATCGCGTGGCGCAGTTCGGCGTGGCGCAAGGACACGGACCAGGCGCACAGGTCGACCAGTTGATCGCCATACTCCAGTTCGCTTAAGGACAGGGTGTCTTCCTGGAGCAAAGCGGCGGCGACCTCGATATCGTTCGCTAAAAACAGGCCGGCGCGGGAGGCCGCACGGTCGAGGCCCTCCAGGAAGGCGTTGATGTCGATCGCCCGTTGGGCCTGCCGGAACCGGGTCAGTACGTCCCGCAGTTCGGTCGAAGCGGCCGGTGACAATTGTCGCGAAAGCCCGGCTGCCATTTCGTCAATTCCCTCGACGTCGGGCGGCATCGGGTAGTCCGGGAACGCCATACGCAACGCTGCAAGGAAGAACAGTCGGATCCCGGCTGCGCTGGAGACTCCGGTAAGTTCGTACCCGGGGGCGAAGGCCACGACAGCGCGTCCCAGCGCGAAACGCAGTTCCTTGCCGCGCCAAGCGTTGATCACGTCGTCGCCTACGACCAGCGCCGGTGGGAAGAAAGCAACTTTCGCCAGGCCAACCCGGCCCGGCGCGTGGTAGACCCGAGGCAGGCGGACGCCGAAGACCCGCGCGGCGGCCTGGGCCATGCCTGCAAGGGGCGTTCGGCCACCCATGTCCATCCGATTCGCCTCGGAAAGTCCCAGGTCGGCAGGCTGCTTAGGCGGCAGCAGATTCGACAACGGTTCGTACAGTAGTGCCAGCACCCGCGATATGTTGTCGGTATCGTCCTCGTCGCGGATCCACCGCACGAACCCGTCAGTCGGCAAGGTGTCTCGTCGCAGGCGCAGTGTCGGTTGGCGCCGCTGCGCGTAGGCGGTTCGTTCCTCGTCGGTGGCCTGTCCCAGAACTGACAAAGCCCCCGCGGCGCACCAGGCACCATCCTCGTCCTTTGCCAGGCGGCACAGATCGCGGATCGTTCGGTAGGATTCCACGCGGGTCGGATCCATTGTTACCAGGCCGCGATGGGCCTCCAGGGCGTCGGCCTCCCGTCCCGGGATCCGCGTCAGGGTGTCCGCTAAGGCGGCCCGTGTGTTCAGGTCGTCCGGCGCCTGTTCCAGCACCTGCCGAAGGACGTCTGCGGCGCGCGCCGGGTTGTGCAGTTCCAGGAACAGGGTCCCCAGCCGGCGTAGCGTGTCCGCCAGTCGTTGTACCTGTCCAGCAAGGCGCTGGTGGCGTGCCAGTCGTTCGAGCAATGCGGCGCGTTCGGCCGGGTCTTCGGCCAGTGAGGCGTCGAGAGCGTCGACCGCCTCTGCGAAGTCCGGATCCAGGTCAACGGCCTTCATCAGGTGCGCGCGTGCCCGCTCGGCTTCATCGACTTCGCTGGCCAGGAGGGCCGATGCATGATGGAGTCGTGCCTGGGCATGTCCGTCGGGTTCGATCGCGATCATCGACTGCAGGATGGCCAGCGCCTCGTGTCGTTCATCTGCTGCCACCGCGGCACCTAGGGCCTTGTGCAGCGCGGCCTTGACGGACACGCCCTCGGCGGCAGCCGTCTGATACCAGCGCATCGCGGTCGCCGGGTCGTCCAGCGCCTCGTGGTGCAGGTCGCCCAGGCGCATCAGACAGGTGAACCGTGCCGGACCCGCGGCCTCGTGCGCGGCCAGGGCTTCCAGGTGTACGACCTCCTTCGTATGGGCGTTCGCCGCAGCGGCCGCGTCGATGCGCCGACGCAGCAGCGCGAGATCGGGCGAGGCACCATCGTCGATGGCTTCCAGCCAGGCCAACGCCCGCAAGGGTTCGGCGGCCTCCATCGCGCATCCGGCTGCTACCAGGAGCAGTTCGTTCCGATCCGGGCACGCCTGGCCTTGGTCCAGGCACTCGGCGAGGACCTTCATGGCCTCTTCGTGCCGACCCCGGCGGGCCAGCAGCCGACCAAGCCGTGTACGCGTTACCAGGTCGTCAGGGGCCAGTTCCACGACCCGTTTGAACTGGGTGAGGGCGGCGTCCACTTCGTCACAGCGCGCGGCGGCCTCCCCGGCCAGGCGGCGCAGTCGGGCCTCTCGCACGGTGTCTTCGTCATCGGCGGCAACTCGGGCCAGCGGCTCCACGGCCCCTACCACTCGTTCGGGTTGACCCGACGCGAGCCAGAGGTCGCAGGCCAGTTCGACTGCTTCCGGGTGGATCGGGTTCAGTTTCAGCGCCTGCTCCAGGTAGGCGCGTGCCGTGATCGGGTCGGCCGGGGGCTCCAGCGCCCGACGGCCCATCGACACCAGGAGATCCGCGGTCTGCTCGTCATCGGTCCCCAGTCGTACAGCGACTGCCAGCGCGTCCAGTTCCCGGCCCCGTTCGCCGTCGGCCCTATGCAACTCGGCTAGGCGCCGGGCCAGGTCGGTGGCTACCTCGGGAGGCGCTTCCTGCAAAGCCATCCACAGAGTTTCCTTTGTCCGCTCGTGCAGCGACAACCGTTGCTCGTATACGTCGGCTAGGCGTAGCAGCGCGGCTAGGCGTCCCGCACCACCCGCCTGCACGTGCCGTTCAAGGTCGCGCGCCACCTCGGCCCATAGCCCCAGCCGCTCGTGTAAGGCCTCGATGCGCCGTCGTGGAGCGGGGTCCTCTGGATCGCGGGCTGCGGCTGCGGCCAGGAAGCCCAGAGCCGCCAGCGAGTCGTCCATGTGGTCTACGGCCACGTCGGCCATCCGCATCCAGGTCTCGACGGCCCGTTCAGGCACTGCCGCCGCGACACGTCCCAGCAGTGCCAGATGCGCTTGCCAAGCCCCCCGCTCGGCATAGAGATCGGCGAGTTTTTCCGTCAGTTCCGGGTGCCCTGGTTCCAGCGCCAAAGCCTCGGCCAGCACCGATTCGGTGCGAGCAGCCGCCGATTCGTCCGTGCCTAACAGCGCGGCTAGCCGGCGCAGGACGTGCGCTCGGGGCCCCGGATTCACCAACCGGCCGGCCATTTCCTCGGCCAAGCTCAGGGCCGCCTTCGGGTCCCCGCCGTCCAACGCGGCGTTGACCAGTGCGTCGAATGCGTCAATTTGGTCAGGGGCAGCGTCGAGTGCCCGGCGCCATTCCGCCAGGGACTCTTCAACAAGCCCGTAAGTTGCCAGGAGGGCAGCCCTCTCCGCCGAAGCCTGGGCCCGGGCATCAGGCGCATGGGCCGCGTCTCGGCGCAAGGCCAGCAGCCGGATTCGGGCGTCAGCGTCGTCGCCGGCCAGTTCGAAAGCCTTTGCCAGAGTTGCCTCGTCGGACAAGTCGCCCGTGAGGGCGACCTCCAGGGCCGCCACGGCATCCTTGGTCCGCCCGGCGGCTTGCCAGGCCGTCGCAGCCACCAGGGCCAGTCGGGCACGTCGAGCGCCACTATTCTGGGTCGCGAGGGCCACAAGTCGGACCGCGGCCTCTTCCGGCCGGTTGATGCTGGGGATCGATTCGACCACCTCGTCCAGCGTCGCCTCGTCGTCTGGGTGTTCCTCAATGTGCGACAGCAGGCACCACGCGGCGCTCTCGGGATCGCCCAGGTGCTCGCGAAACAGGTTCGCCACCCGCCTGATCGTGCGCGCCCGGTCGTTGCCGGTCTCGATCTGCTGCCGGGCCAGGAGCGTTTCGGTCAGACCCCGCAGGTCGCCTGCCTCCCGGAGCCGGGCCTCGGATGCGTCCATTTCTCTAAGCAACCAGGCATCCAGGTCGTCGTCTAAACCGGCGATATGGTGTTGTGCGAAAAACGCCCGCGCTGCTGCGACCGTCTGCGCATCGAACCCGGACGGGCGATTGTTCGCGCTCGCAATCCAGAGTTCCGCAGCCGCCTCTATCATCCCGGCGTCGGCCAGCCGTGTGGCCAGGGCCGCGCCGTCCCCCTCGCGGGTCGATCCCCAGGCCAGCAGACGCCCCAGCACGCGGCCAGGGGTCAGCAGCCCGAGTGGCGTTGTCCGCTTCCCCGTAGCATCGTAAAGGGCACCGCGGGGACATTCGAACCATCGGTAGTCGCCCGGTGCCGGGCAGGGAAGCAGCGGTAATGCAACGCCGTTTCCCGCTGACGCAGGGCCCACAGCCCGGGGCGTTTCGTCACCCGTGGCCAGCCACGTCGTCGCCGTTGCCGTGTCCAGGTCGCCGGGACCGGTTGCGTGGCCGCCAGGACCGCGCCAAGCCAGGACCCGCCCCGGAAGGCCCGGACCGGTGGTCATTATCTGGAACGTGACTGCTGGGGACAGCGCGGTCGTTAGGGCTGTCTCAATCTCGGTGACCAGTGCCGCGGTATCCTCGTCCTTGCGCAGGCAAAGGGCCGCGGGGTCCAGGAAGCGCCCCGCCGCTTCGACCAGCTGCGCGTCGGCATCTGTCGCATCCTTGAGCGCTGCCAGCAGATCATTGAACCGCCTCGAGGTGATTCGTGGACCCACGAATCCCACGCGGACCCCGATCCGCAGCCTCATCCACCGATGAGCCGCCAACAACAGGCATGCACCGGCCTCCCTGGGCTCACTGGCCTCCTGCGACGCCCGGATCGGCCAAGCAACGTGTGTGGGTAATAGAAACTGGGATGTGAGGATGCTCATGGTGTCCCCCCTCGGCTGGTCGGAAACAGTCTGAAGATTCTAGTCGGATCGACCGGCGCGGAGCAAATGCAAGGAATATTGGAAAATCCGCTGTTTTTGTGGGTAGCGGATCAATGTCCGGCGCGGCCTAGTTCGACCAGGGCGTTCCTTCCTTTTGCAGAGAGTCGGTCTTCCACTGGATCCGCTTGGTATTGTAGGTGTACTGGACGAACAGGTAT
>CAZHDQ010000083.1:4842-8978 GCA_964531595.1 uncultured Anaeromyxobacteraceae bacterium | reverse complement strand
CACGTGTACGCGGATCGGGATCTTGGCCAGTCCTGCCTGGGCCGAAACGATCTGGACAGCACGGTCGACCACCTGGGCCAGGCTCCCCGATTCTGGCGAAAACGGCGTCTGCCGCGCAAAGTCGAGCAGTCCCCGGACAATCTCGCGACATCGCTGAGTTTCCCGGACGACCAGTTCCAGTTGTTCGTATTCCTTCGTCCCCTTGGGTGCCTCGTCCAACATCGTCGTCGCGGTCAACAAAATCCCCGTGATCGGGTTGTTGATCTCGTGGGCGATGCCCGCCGACAACCGCCCCAATGACGACAGGCGCTCGGACTGTAACAACTGGCCGCGCGTTTCCTGCAGAGACTGCGTCATCGTGTTGAACGACTCGGCCAGTTCGCCCAGTTCGTTGTGTACCCGCACCGGGATCCGGTGGTCCAACCGGCCCGCCGCGATCACACGCGTCCCCTCCAGCAGGCGCCGGATCGGCCGCAGCACCAGTTGCCGGGTCAGCAGATAGATCAGCAGCGATACCAGGATGACCGTAACCGCGGTCGCGAACAGAACACCGGCCCGCCGCCGCTGGATCTCGCGATCGATCCGCTCCAGTGAGATTGCCGACTCCATGACGCCCAGAACCTTGCGGTCGGCCGAGTGCGCGTGGCATTCCGCCGTGCTGCAGTCCCGCTCGTTGTAGATCGGCTCGATTACCTGGAAGCGGCGCACGCCGTCGTTACCGACGTAGATGTTCGTGCGCTCCTGCGCCGTCAGTTCAGCCAGAGGGCGGCCCGACGAATGGCAGCCCTTGCAGGCGTCAGCCGTCGTGTTGACCCGATTGCCCAGTTCTTCGTCCCACGACGAGAACCTGACCTCTCCATCCTTGTTGAAAACCCGGATGCCGCTCATCCCTTCCTGCTGGCCGAACGTGCGGATGGATTCTGTGACGGCATGACTGTCGTCGCTCAACATCGCATAGCGCAGCCCACGCTTGATCGTGTCGGACGTGCGGTGCAAACCCTCGAAAGCTTCCTGAATCAGCGCCCGTTCCAGCGACTTCGACGTGTACCACGCCTCAACGCCCAGCACGGCGCTCAACGCCAAGGCTACGAGCAGGATCAGCGTGGCCGTGATGCTGCGCCGTTTCATGGGGTTGCCCCGCAAAGGCGGACGGATTCTAGTCGCGTTGGCGGGTCGGGTCAAACGGGTTTCAGGCCGGCGTCGGTCCCCAGAGTTCACTTGGATTTGCCAGGTCCCAGGCGGCCACCTGACGAAAAACGGGTCTCTTCGATGGTGTAGAATGCCTGCGGCGAGAATTCCTGAACGATCTGCACGTACGCCGGCACGCTGCGGCGCTTGACGACGCTGAACAGCACGAAAACCGGGCCCTGCATGCCCTCCCCCGGGAGGACCGTGACCCCGAAGCCAGCCGCGCGCAGGGCATTGACCAGTTCATTGTTCTCGCGGACCGTGATGACACGAACGAGTCGCGTGCCCAGGCCAATCGCCGATTCCAGTCGCACACCGGTCAAGGTCCCAACTGCGAAGCCTCCGGCATATGCGAACACGTACGCGGGGCTCTCGTGGACCGACAGGATCGTCTTGCTGATGGCCAGTATGAAGATGGTCAACTCAAAGAAGCCGATGGCCGAGGCCGTCACGGCGCGCCCCTGGACAGCCATGATCTGGCGAACCGTCCCCAGAGTCACGTCGGCCACCCGCATCACGAAAATCAGTGCAGCCCCGGCCGCAACCGTCCACATCACGCACCTCCACACGGCGCCACAGGGACAGCCGCATTCCATACCCTCGCCAAAGCCGCCGAAGTTGTCAATCACCGCTCGAATCCAGGCCATCGTGGCCCTGGACAACAAGACTTGCCTGGTTTAGGTTTGACCGTCGCTGCCGATCCGGAGTCGTTGTCCAGGGGGCCGCTCGATGACTGCGCCAACGATCCTGTCGGTCCTGGCGACCGCCGTTTACATGATGCTGGCGCTCTATCCACTGGCCTCGGGGCCGGCCACCAGGGCCGGCCGTCTGTTCCTGGCACTGACACTGCTGCTGGGCACATGCAGCGCATTCCACGCGCTGGCCTACTCGGCCCACGACGCCGCGACCGCCTGGCGGTGGTTCGTGTTCGGCGCCGTGGCCTGGTCGATATTCACCCCATTGACCCTCCTTTTGCCCCTCGAACTGGCCCGCAGTCGCCCCCTGCCGCACTGGACCGCTTTGCTGATCGGCCTCCCTGCAGTCATCACGTTCGTCGTCACTATGACCGTAGACGCCGGTCCGCAATACTTGGCGCGAACCCCAAGTGGATGGGTCCGCGACCTTTCAGGGCATCCTGCCGTCTGGAACTCTCTCGCCGTGGTACTGCTCGGCTATATCCTGGTGGCTTTGGGCGTGATTGCCTGGTGGTTGCGCCATGCCCCCACGCGCCGGGAACGGCACCAAGCCGCATGGCTCCTGGGTTCAGGCGCAGCGGCCATCAGCACAGCCCTTGTGTTCATGGCTATCCAACCACTGTCCAGCGCGCCCGAAGCACCACGGGTCTACCAGGTCTTCGGTGTTATCTGGGCCGCAGGTTACGCCATCGCGATCTTCCGGCACCGACTGATCGGCCCCTCGGTATCGCTGGCGGCCAAAGCCATCTTGTCCCACATCCAGGATCTGGTCTTCGTGGTGGACGAAGAGGGACGACTCCTGGAGGCCAACTCCCGAGCTCAGGCGCTGCTGGAAATCCCCCTATCACGCTTGCGAGGAACGTCCGTAGGTACGCTGTTCGATCCGCCCGAAGCCGTTTTTCAGACCCTGGATCGTGCCCGCGTCCCCGACGGCGACCTCGCCTGGGTCGACGCGGCATTGCGGGTCCATAGCGGCCAGCCGGTGCCCGTAACCCTTATGTTTGCGCCGATTATCGACGACTTTACTGACCGCCTGGGCTTCGTCGGCATCGCCCAGGACCAGCGCCCCATGCGCGAAGCGCTCAAGGCCGAGCGCATCGCCACGGTCGGCTTGCTGGCTGGGGGTATCGCCCATGATTTCAACAATCTACTAACCGCAATCGGTGGGAATATCGAATTGGCCAGGACGGGCGGAATCGCCAATTCGACAGCGGATCGCCAGCTCGTCGATGCGTCGCGGGCCTGCGGCCGGGCCCAGGGTTTGACCCAGCAACTACTTACGTTTTCTCGCGGGGGTGCCCCGATCCGCAAGGCCACGTCGCTGGTCGATATCTTGCACGACAGTTCGGCCTTCGCGACGTCGGGTTCGCGGGTCCGTGCCGAAGTCAGTGTGCCGAACGACCTGTGGCTGGTCGACGCCGACGGAGGTCAGATTGCGCAGGTGATCCACAACCTGACGCTCAACGCCGTCCAGGCCATGCCCGAAGGCGGCACGTTGACCATCACGGCTTGCAACATCCCCTCGGGAAGCCCAGGCCTCGACGGCACGCCGCTCGACATACCGCATGTGCGACTGACTATCATTGACCAAGGCCACGGAATCCCACCCGAACTACTGGCCCGGATCTGCGAACCCTTCTTTTCGACCAAGCCGGACGGATCGGGTCTGGGCCTGGCTACCTGCTACTCCATCGTGCATCGCCACGAAGGGTCCATGATGATTGACTCCAAGCCGGGTGGCGGCACCACTGTCCGCGTCGACCTGAGACGGGCCAAGCGCCCCAGCGACGATCTGGCGCTGCTGGTACCGCGGCCGCCACGGCCCGGCGGGCGGGCACTCGTCATGGACGATCAGGTCCCGGTTGAAGCCGTGGCCTGCGAGATGCTGGGCACGATGGGGTGGAAGGCCGTGGGTACCCACGACGGCGACGAGGCGGTCGACGCATTCCTGGCCGCCGAACGGGACGGACAGCCTTTCGACCTGGTGCTGCTGGATCTGACAGTGCCTGGCGGAATCGGAGGTATCGAGGCCGTCGTACAGATGCGCAGTCTGCGAGATGACTTCTACGCCGTCGTATCCAGCGGCTATGGCGAAGAATCGGCCCTGTCAGCCCCGGGTGAGCATGGCTTCGACGACGTGCTGCCCAAGCCTTACTCGTGCAGCAGCATGCGCGAAATGGTCGCCCGGTTCGATCGCCATGTCGCGGCGCGGGCCGGTACAGGGTTCATTCGGGCGAGGTAGTGCGGGCAAGC
>CAZHDQ010000083.1:0-4742 GCA_964531595.1 uncultured Anaeromyxobacteraceae bacterium | reverse complement strand
TCCTTGCGGCCACTCCGACAGATTACTCGGTTCGATCCTGTATATCGGGCCATTCCTCCATTCCTTTGCGGCCCCACCTGGACTACCATCGGCCCGAAACTGTGGTCCCCCGCAAGGAGACATGATGGAAGCACCCGCCAAGGGACGCCTGCTGCCCGCGAACGCGTACCGGAAACTGGAATCTGGCGAAACCTATTCGCCAATCGTTGGTCCCGGCGCGGCAATGCCGGAGGTCACCCGCTGGTCCGTGGCGATGGCCCTGGTCATGGTCGTGATATTTTCGGCGGCCTGCCTGTACATCGCGCTGCGAGCGGGTTCGGGCATCGAGGCCGCGATCCCGATCGCTGTTGCGGCCATCTTCTTCGGCCGCATGCGCGCGCGCAAATCGACGATTTTGGAAAACGTCATCGTCCAGTCAATCGGCCAAGCATCGGGCGTGGTCGCGGCCGGTGCGGCTTTCGTGATCCCGGCGCTGTACTTGAACGCGATCCAGCCGACTTGGTGGCAGATCTTTCTGGCGTGTTTCCTGGGCGGCGCGCTGGGGGTTGTCTTGATCATCCCCCTGCGCAAGCACTTTGTTGCGGAACGCCACGGGGAACTGCCGTTTCCGGAAGCCACCGCCATCAACGAAATCCTGGTATCGGGCGAATCCACTGCGGGCGGCGCCGGGCGCATCTTGCTGACCTCGTTCGGCCTGGGAGCCGCCTACGACTTCCTGGCGGAAACGGTCCACGCCTGGAACCCGGGGCTGTCCACGACAACGCTACTGGGCGGCGCGGGCGAATGGCTGGGCAAGATCCGCATCGAACTGAAACTGAACGCCATCGCAGCGCTGTTCGGGCTGGGCTACATCATCGGTTTGAAGTACGCAGCTATCATCTTTGCCGGTTCAGTCTTCGGCTACATGGTCCTGGTCCCCCTGATTTCCGTGATCTGGTCGGGTCCCGAGGCCCTTTCCTACGCCGGCCAGGCTTACATGGTCTCGAATATGAACGCCGGCGCGATCTTCAGCGCTTTCATCAAGCCTATCGCCATCGGCGCTATCGCCACCGCGGGTGTGATCGGCCTGATCCGCATGCGCCGGATCATCGCCAGTTCCGTCGCGCTGGGCTTCAAGGGCCTCGGTCACAAGGGCTTGGCCGCCGAATCGATCCGCACGAACCTGGACATGAAGCCTTCAAACATCCTTTTGATCCAATTGGCGGCAACGTTGGCCATGGGCATCCTGTTCTTCATCGTCTGCCTGACCGCCGGCGACTACGGACTGGGTGCCAGCCTGGTGTATTCACTGATCGGGATGGTCATATCGTTCCTGCTGTGCTTCCTGTTCACGCCGGTTGCCGCCGAAGCCATCGCGATCGTCGGTACGAACCCTGTGTCGGGCATGACGTTGGTTACAGTCATTTTGTCGTCGCTGGTGATGATGGCGGTGGGCCTGTCCGGCCAGACGGGCATCTTCGTCGCGTTGGTAATCGGCACGGCGGTCTGCACGGCGCTGTCCGTTTCGGGCGCGCTGATATCGGACTTCAAGGTCGGCTACTGGATCGGGGCGACACCGCGTAATCAGCAGGTCTGGAAGTTCCTGGGCCTAGCCATCGCCGCACTGGTCGTCGCGTTTGTAATCCCGGTCATGGACCAGGCGTTCCACTTCCTGATCGAGCGCAACGGTGTGATGGTGTCCAACGAGGAAGTGCTGCCCGCACCCCAGGCCAACATGATAGCGGCCGTGATCAAGGGTCTAATGACCGGCGGCCAGCAGCCCTACCTGCTGTATGGACTGGGTGCCCTGATTTCGATTTTGATAACGGTTGCCGGGATCCCCACGCTGGCGTTCGCGCTGGGCATGTACCTGCCTATAGGCATCAACGCGGCGGTCCTGGCCGGTGGTTTCACGGCGTGGGTAGTGGCCCGCAGCGGCCGTTCGGCCCGCGAGCGTGAGGCCCGGGCGAACCAGGGCACGCTGATCGCGTCGGGAATGATGGCTGGCGCGGCGATCATCGGCATTGTCTCGGCCGTGCTGCGGCTGGACTGGACGTCCTACGCAATCCGCTTCCTCAGCCTGGGCAGGGCGTTCGAGGTCGTGGCCGCCGCCGACGGTGGAACGACGGTGCTCAAGGACACCGCCGCGGCTTGGTATATCGGGTTCCCAGGCCAGATGCTGGGCCTGCTGATGTTCACGGGCCTCGCTGTCGTGACGTTCCTCCTGGCTCGCTGGGGCGCTGGCATGCAGATGCGAGACGAGGACAAGTAGCACCCCGCCTGTTTTTTTCAGACCGATCCTCAGTTCCCTATTGAACACAGTTGCGACGCTCAAGTTGGGCCCCTGCGGCTGGAAGAGGCCGCCAGGGGTCGCCGACCCGGGTGCGATTAGGTATAATTTCCCGGTTGTTTCCCGGAGTGAACGGCGTGACCGGCCTGCGTCTACATGCCTGCCCCCTGCTGCTGGCGCTCCTGGCCGCTGGCTGCGGGCCGGACGACCTTGCTACAGTCTTCCCCGACACGGTTTCGTCAGCCTTGGAGGCCCGGACGTGTACACCGCCGACGTCGCGGATCGTTATCAACGAACTGATGATCGACGTGGACGGTGACCGATGCTGGGTTGAACTGCACAATCCCGACGGTGACCCGATCGACCTGACCGGTTGGCGTCTGGCCGACGTAAACACGATGCATCCACCGTTTGATGGCCCGACAATCATAATACCCGGCGGCTTCGCCACGGTGTGCCGAAACGGCGACCCGGCACGCAACGGCGGCGTCGAATGCGACTTGGTTTTGCCCGGCCTGGACCTGCGGCGCGAAAGCCTGGTTAGGCGTGTCCAGTTGATCGACGGCGTGGATTCGGTCGATATCGTTACCTACGGGCCCGGTCACCCGGTCGGCCGCTCGATCCAGTTGCGACACCCATTCCTGGACAACACGGCTCTGGCCATCCCTGACGACCCCGACGACCCGGTCGCCTGGGAAGGGCTGGCCTGGGGCATCCAGGAAGCGCCCGGCGGGACTCCGAACGCCCCGAACGACGAGGTCTGGGCCGAACAAGACGCCGCCGAATGCGACGATGGACAGCCTTGCACCTGGGACCTGTGCATCGCCGGCACCTGCGACAACACGCGGCCCCGGCCGGACTGTTGCGATGCGGACGTCCAGTGCGAAGGCGGCGACGCGGGCCCCTGCACACGCCCCGCATGCGTGGACAACCGATGCGCGGACGTGCCGATCGCGGGCTGCTGTACGACCCATGCGGACTGCGTCGACGACGACCCGTGTACGGCTGACCACTGCCTGGCTATGCGATGCCGCCACGCGATCGGGATGGACCCTGAGTGCTGCTGTGCATCCCCTGTGGATCCGGACAGCGGGCTTGTGCGCGGCGAGGAAGAACGTTTGGCACTGGCCTCCGCGCGCTGCGACGACGGCAATCCATGCACGGAGGACGCCTGCGACCTGGCGCAGACGCGATGCATACACAGCGCCCCAATTCCTGGCTGTTGCGCAGGCCCCCTGGACTGCGATGACGGCGACCCTTGCACCTACGACACCTGCTGGTCGTACACATGTAAGCACACGCGCAAGTACGCAGGTTGCTGCACGACCCACGCCACCTGCGAAGACGGCGACCCATGCACCCGCGACGTGTGCATCTTGAACAACTGCCGACACCTGTCCGACACCGGCGCCTGCTGCGTCGACGACGCCTGGTGCCGCACGCACTTCGACGACGGCGACCCATGCACCGACGAGTCCTGCGTGACCGATGAACTGGACGGTTCGCGACGCTGCGTCCGTACCCCGGCGGTACCGTGTCGGCGCGCCCTGCCCTACGTCGAGGACTTCGACGCCAGCCGTCCGCCCGAGGCACTGGGCTGGAGCACTTCCGTTCGCGGCGCGATCGGGCCGATGGTCTGGAGGATCGGGGACGCCGGATCACCCGCTCCCGCGCCACATTTGACAGTGGCCCCTGGCATCCTGCCCCCAGGCGCCCGGGCCAGTGCGATGACACCGGTCATTGATGCCGGGTCCTCGTCCCACGACGTAGCAAATCCCCGGCGCGTCACTACCGCGCAGTGGCGGCTTTCCTGGCGCCATGCGGCTTCAACCGGACCCGCCACACTGACCGTCGCCGCGACCGACACATCTGACACTAACGGCCCAGTGCTGTGGCAGACGACCGTAGCCGGGGACGTGCCTGATACGCTCCTGTCTCGGCAACTGCCGGACTCTTTGTGGAGATCGCCCGGTGTATCGCTGGTGTTTCGCGTGGACGCGCAAGGCTCAGCCACTCTGTCGGGGACGCTGCGGGTCGACGAAGTCCGCTTGGGTTCCGGAATGCCCAACCAACCTTACCGGTTGAGGACGTGGCGATGCCCTGATGCCGGTCCATGCACGCTGTCTACGGCGACTCCAGGCCCCGACCTGCCGATAGGCGCACCGGCTTCACTGGCGCTGCAAGTATGTGAGCGGGCATTGGTCCTGATCTGCCTTGAAGATCCAGACGCATCGTATTCCACATGGAACTATTTCGGATACCCGGGCGCTGCGGTCGACGAAGCACCCGACGATGCCTTGGAATGGGTCCGCCCCCTGCAAGGGGTCACCGAACGGGCAGGCTGCGGCACGCTGGATCTGGCGGTCCGTAGCCTGTGCGGCCCTGGTCCCCTGGGGACCGCCGGCGTGTTCTATTGCGGGTTCGAGATCGCCCCCGACTGTGACGCTGATTCGATCGGCACGCACCGGATCGG
>CAZHDQ010000082.1:5631-8994 GCA_964531595.1 uncultured Anaeromyxobacteraceae bacterium | reverse complement strand
TCTCCTGGACGTTGCGGCCGATGTTCAGGTCGTGGATCGTTTCGTACGCGACCTTACCCTCCGGGTCGATCAAGAAGAGGCCGCGCAGCGCCATGCCTGCGTCGAGTAGCACCCCGTATTCGCACGCGATCTGCTTTGTGAAGTCCGCAACCAGCGGGTACTTCAGCACCCCCAGGCCACCCTCACTGCGAGGCATGTTCACCCAGGCCAAGTGGCTAAACTGGCTGTCTGTGGACACGCCGATGATCTCGCAGTTCGCCTTCCTAAACTCATCGACCGAGTCGTTGAACGCCGTGATCTCGGTGGGGCAGACGAACGTAAAGTCGAGGGGGTAGAAAAACAGCGTGACCCACTTGCCGCGGTAGGCAGACAGATCGCACGTCACGAAGTCAGTGCCCAGGACGGCGTCGGCGACGAAATCGGGGGCCTGCTTCTGGACCAGAGTATTGTTAGGCATCTCGAGTCTCCTGAAATTTGAAGGGCCTTGGCCAGGTGTGAACCTGGACTGCAATAGTCCTATAAATGGGGCCTCAGGCCGGGGTGTCAAGGGGGAAAGACTGATGGCACTCGGACCAACTCCCTTGACGGGTGCGGCGGTCGTCCGAATCTGTCCACAGGGGCCGGGGCGTCGGTTTGGCGCCGGACGTCAGGCCTTCGACATCCACTGGCGGATGAACTGTGCCTGGCGCTCGACCTCTTCCTCGGTCTTCTCCAGCCCGATCTTTTCGGCCTTGCCGCCGACCAGCGGGATCTTGACCTCCAGTTGGCTGTGGAACACCACACGGGTCTTGTCGCCCTTCGGGTGGAATTCAACGCTGCCCGAGAGGAAGAACTTGTCCGCCATGATCGTAGGCGTGACCTTCCAGGTCATGATGCGTGCGTTCGTGTCCAGCACGTTGTCGTCGTCGTAGGTGTCGTGATCGTTCTTGCGCAAAAACGAGGGGATGCGGGACGGTTCCGTGATCCGCGCCTTCTTGCGTAGTCTGCCGCCGGGCATTTCCTCACGTTCGAGGATTTGCACATCGATCGCGCCGGAGTTGCGCGCCTTCTCGACATAGAACGCGTCGTCTGCGTAGGCCGCCAAAACCTTTTCGACCGGGGCATCGATCACGTGCTCGTAGGTGACCTTCATGTCTTCCTCCAGAAGGGGCGTGCTGATTCTGCCGCGCCAAAGGCAGGTTGTAAAGAACGACGGGCGGCCAAAATCCAATACCCTGGCCAGGGTCGATCGCCGGCCTGCGTGACATTTTAGGGAAATCAAGCCGCAGTATTGCCGGTCGCGGCCGCATCGTACACCGCCAAGTCGCGATGCAGCAGTCCCACGATATCGGGGTCCAATTTTCCCATCTCGACCATTCGATCGATTTGGGACAGTGCCTGTTCCAGTGGCATCTGTGGGCGGTATGGCCGATCCTGCCGGAGGGCCTGGAACACGTCGGCTACAGCGATGATCCGGGCTTCCGGTGCCAGGTTTTTGCCGTCCAGACCGAACGGATAGCCACCACCCCGGACCCATTCGTGGTGGTGCGAGGCCCAGTGCGCGATGTCTTCGAACCCTTGGATTCGGCTAAGTATTTGCCACGTGTCAAAGGCGTGCCGTGTGATCTGGACTCGCTCGGTTACCGCCAGAGGCCCCGGTTTATCGAGAATCGCGTCTGGCACGCGCAACTTGCCCAGGTCATGGAGCAACGCGGCGACCCCGACCATCGTCTGGCGCTCTTGGTCCAGGCCGGCGGCCTTCGCCAGCGCTTGCGCCACCAATGCGACGCGGCGCGAATGTTGGGCGGTGAACGGGCTTTTCGCGTCCACGATCGTGGCGAATACCCTGGCTAGTTCCAACAGATTGTCGGCAGACAGTGTGCGACGTGGGCCTTCCCATACCCACCGACCCAGCCAGGGCCCCAGCGCCTGCGGCTCCAAGGTGAGCCAGAACGCCTCGTGTGCCGATTCGTCCAAGAACGAATCCACCCAATCGCCCAGGAATCGTGTGCCTCGGTTTTCGGCCACTATTGTCCGGATGCTTCCCGTCGCCAGCAGCGGGTCCTGGTTACGGGCATCGGCGAGCAAGTAGTCCACGCGGTCGGCTAGGTATATCAGGTTGGCCATGCGCAATATGTCCACCGGGGCGTCGATTCGGGCGTGGACGTTCGCAGGGGTGTGGTGCCATCGGACCACGGGCGCCAAGTTGGCCAAGGGCGGGAATGTCGCCATCAGCGCCTCGCCACGGATGCAATGGGCCTCCTCGCCTTTCCAGTCGAGCCCCGCCGTCAATTCGCGATGTTCGATTGTCGACGATACACCGCAGTCGTGGAACAGGCCCGCATACATGATGTTGTCCAGGGTTTGGGCGTCCATCCCTGTCGCATGGCCGATTCGAAACGCCATGCAGGCGACCCGCTTACCGTGGGCCACGTCGTCGACGCCGACCAGGTCCAGTGCGTCGGAAAGCACGAGCACGATCTGGCGCAAGTCCAGTGGTAGGTCCATGGGGCACCCGGTTATTGGGATGTGGTCATCCTAGCACGGAAAGGCGGGTAGCTCGAATGGGGGATTCTGGTCGGGTGGCAAGGGGAGGGGAATGTGTGCTACTCGCAGGCGACCAGCGACACGATGTTGACGCCGGCCTTGGCCGCTTCGCATGGGTTCCTGTAGGTCTGATCGTCACAGCCGCAGACCGGGGCAAGCAACTTTGAGCACGTCGTGGGACGGACTTTGCAGAGCCCGGTGCCCTTGCAGACACCGATTTCCAGGATGCACAATTCGCTGCGCAGGCAGTTCTTGTTGCTGGTGCAGGTGGCGGCCCGCGGTTCGCAGGAACATGTGGAGTCGACTCGCTTGCAGTCACCCCAGGACCCGTCCAGTAACTGGCATTCTGCGGGCTCGCACCTGGGGTTCAAGATATCGCCGCAGGGTCCGTTTTGGGCGGGTTCCTTGTCGCAGATGCAGCCCAGGTCCCCGTCCAGTCGGCACAGGCCCGGGTCGCCGTTGAGCATCTTGCAGTCTTCGGGCTCGCACTTGGGGTTCAAGATTTCGCCGCATGGGCCGTTTTGGGCGGGTTCCTTGTCGCAGATGCAGCCCAGGTCCCCGTCCAGCCGGCATTGGCCCGGGTCGCCGTTGAGCATCTTGCAGTCTTCGGGTTCGCACTGGGGGTTCAAGATTTCGCCGCAGGGTCCGTTTTGGGCGGGTTCCTTGTCGCAGATGCAGCCCAGGTCCCCGTCCAGTCGGCACAGGCCCGGGTCGCCGTTGAGCATCTTGCAGTCTTCGGGTTCGCACTGGGGGTTCAGGATTTCGCCGCAGGGTCCGTTTTGGGCGGGTTCCTTGTCGCAGATGCAGCCCAGGTCCCCGTCCAGTCGGCACAGGCCC
>CAZHDQ010000082.1:0-5531 GCA_964531595.1 uncultured Anaeromyxobacteraceae bacterium | reverse complement strand
GGCGGGTTCCTTGTCGCAGATGCAGCCCAGGTCCCCGTCCAGTCGGCACAGGCCCTCGTCACCCGTGAGCATCTTGCATTCCTTGGGCTCGCACTTGGGGTTCAGGATTTCGCCGCAGGGGTCCTTCGGGTCCGGGATTTCGTCACAGATGCAGACCTGATCTGCGTCCAGGTGACACCGGCCCGGTTCGCCGTTAAGCATCTTGCATTCGTTGGGCTCGCACTGGGGGTTAAGGATTTCACCGCACTGCCTGTCCTGCGTGGGCAGTTTGTCGCAGATACAGGCCTGATCTGCGTCTAGTCGACACAGGCCCGGCTCGCCGTTGGTCGTCTTGCAGTCCTTGGACTCGCACTGCGGGTTCAGGATTTCGCCGCAGTGCTTGTCCTGGGTGGGTACCACCTCGCCGTTCGAATCGGTCGCGATCACCGCGTCCAGCACTGGGTCATCCTGTGGCGGACACCCGATTGTGCCAACTGCGAAGACTATCAGTCCCATCGTGAACCATTGAGAGATGTTCGTGCGCATGTTTTGTCTCCTTCGGTTGCGCTCAGTAAAAGTGTTTGCATGGAGCATGCCAATAGTGCGATAACTTGGGATATTAATAAAAACGGACCGTTGGACGTGATAGTACGCCGCGTTAGGGCCAGTGTCCCACCTTGGCCATGCCGCCGCAGGTCCCAGGACAGTGCCACAGTCCCGGGACACCTGCCGCATGTCGCGTGATGACAGGTCCAGTTTGCCACTGGTATCAGTTTGTCACGGGTTGAAAGGCCCCCTTACGATTTGCTATCCTGCCGCTGGCCCGGCGGCTCGCGATGGGGGGATTCCCGGTGGATCGGCAAAACACGGTGACGATCGACTTGACCGCCGAGGCGGGTGCCTCGTTGCCCTACCTTTGCTTGATCTTCCCGGCGCGTTCTGGCCTCCTGCCCCAGCTTGCCTCGATCCAGACGCCGTGCGTCCTTGGTCGATCAGAAGGTGTGGGCGTGTCGGTCGTATTGGAAGATGTCCGGGTGTCCCGGCGTCACGCCGAGGTGATCCCCGACGGTAACGGGGAATGGCGAATCCGAGATTTGGGCAGTAAAAACGGGTTGTTCATCGATGGTGCGCGCGTCGATAGTGCTCCGTTGACCGACGGGTCGCGGATACGGATCGGAAATTCCATCCTGTTGTTCCGTGAAATTGCCGTCGATGCACCGCCGGCGATGCCGCGCGGCCTGCCGTTCTTCGGCACGTCTGTTGCGTTGCGCCGGGTCGAAGAGGCGTGTCGCCGTGCCGCGCCGACCAGCGCAGCGATGCTGCTCCGGGGGGCCACAGGCAGTGGCAAAGAGGTGTTCGCCCGTTATGTGCATCAGGTGTCCGGCCGCTCGGGGCCGTTCGTTCCGGTCAACTGCGCGGCCGTTTCCGATGCCCTTTTCGAAAGCGCGTTCTTCGGTCACCGCAAGGGGGCCTTCACGGGGGCCTCAAGCGATTTCGAGGGGTTCGCTCGCTCCGCTGAACACGGCACGCTGTTTTTGGACGAAGTCGCAGAGATGGGGCCCGAGATCCAAGCGAAATTGCTGCGGTTCCTGGATTCGGGCGAGGTAACGCCGGTCGGTTCTACCAGTGCCCGTTCGGTGGACGTCCGGATCCTGGCCGCGACGAACCAGGATCTGGAAGCCAGGATGGCGGACGGCCGCTTTCGTCCTGATCTATTCGCACGGCTGACTGGACGTCAGATCCTGATTCCCTCGTTGGTGGATCGTCCCGAGGATGTCCTAGATATCGCCTTGCACTTGCTTGTCGACGGCATTTCGCCGGATGCTGCCGAGGCCCTGATTCTGCACGACTGGCCATTTAACGTGCGCGAACTACAGTCGGTGCTGGATGCGGCCCGGGTGGACGCCCCCGCCGGGGCCCCGCTGCCCCTCGCGGCACTGCCCACGGCGCTTCGCGGCCTGGTCGCAGGTCGTGGGATTGCCTTGGACACGCCGTCGACGTCGGCCGCTCGGAAATTTGTCGAACCGGCCGGTGCCCCGACAGTCGCATCAGATGAAGGCGCGGATGGATCGCCGCCCTCTCGCGAGGAACTCGAGATACTGGTGAGCCAGTGCGGCGGCAACGTGTCGGAAGTCGCTCGCCGGCTCGGCAAGGAACGGCGCCAAATCTATCGTTGGCTGCATCGCTTCGGGCTGATGGAACGTTCATGACGTGTGTGGGACCAGTGCCTCATACGCGCGCGCATTTTCACGACCGTTCAATACCCGCAGGGCGCCATTGACGAGCGCCGCCATCTCGTTTTCGCCGGGATACACCGTTACGCCACAACGCAGCGGCGCCACGAACGCCTCGATTCGATCGACCAGCGCCTTGGAACGCGCCATGCCTCCCGTCAGTAGTACTTGGTCGATCAGCGCTCCGTCGAATGCCGGGACCACAGCCGTAATCGCTTTGGCGACTTGGTAGCAAAGCGCTTCGAACACATCGGCGGCCCAGGTGTCTCCTTTTGCGGCCCGCGCTTCCACTTCCCGCAGGTCCGAGGTCCCGAGCAGGTCGATCAACCCGCCGCGGCCCAGGTTTAGTTTGCGGATCTCAGCCTGGGACAAGTCTTGGGAAAAGCAAAGCGAGATCAATTGGCCCACTGGTAGAGACCCGGACCGTTGTGGTGAAAACGGCCCTTCGCCGTCCAGGGCATCGTTGACGTCGACGTAGCGTCCGCGGCAGTGCGCGCCCACCGATATCCCACCGCCCAGATGCGCGACGATCACGTTGATTTGCTCGTAGAACGTTTCGTGCTCGTGGGCGAACCTGTGGGCGGTTGCAATCTGGTTCAGGGCGTGGCTGACGACCCGTCTACGAATCCGCTTGACCCCAGTGATGCGCACGCGTTCGGGCACCTCGTCAACGACGGGCGGGTCCACGATGTATGCGGGCTTCCCTGTGTTCGCCACCAATTCAGCCGCGATCAAGCCGCCCAGGTTCGATGCGTGCTGCCCCATGACGCCGGCGCGCAGGTCCGCCAGCATCGTCGCGTCGACTCGGTAGGTACCGTGGGGGATTGGGTGCAGCAGGCCCCCGCGCGCCGACACTGCCGCCATGTCTGCAGGGGTCATGCCTTGTTCGGCCAACGCTTCCACGATTGCGTCCCTGCGCAGCGTGTATTGCGTCGCTATAGGCTTGCCTTCAAACGGCGCCAGAACCTCCGTCGGGTGCTGAATTTCGCGGGAAAAGACCTCCTGGTCGTTTTCGTACACCGCGATCTTTGTGGACGTCGACCCGGGATTGATCGCCAGCACGCGGTGCCGTGGGAAAAACGTGTCGAGTGGCGTCCGCTGCCAGCCGGCGTTCAGCAGTCGCAGCGTCGTTGCCTTGACGGCCAACCGCGCGTCCTCTGTGCTGGTGTCCATCGCCAGGTCGACCACGCGGCTGGCGACGCCGAACAGAACCGGGAACTTCCTGGCCTCGGGGTACCAGACGCCGTGCAGGTGGTACATCAGGTTGCCCATGTCCAGGTTGGGGCAGATTATGACCGTCGCCGGGTCGTTCGGGTCGTCCGGGTCGCCGTTGCTGTAGTAAGCGGCAGACCGACTGGACAAAGCGACGCTGACCTTGATTTCCCCCGTTATGTCGATAGACGCGTAGTGGGGCTGGCGGGCGACACGCTTGGCCAGGATGCCGGGGACGAGCGCCATGGCTTGGCGGACCAGTTCCGGGGACGGCCCGTCGTCGGAGCCGCGGTTCGAATAGGACACGACCGCCCCATGGATCCTGGGCAGCACGTCGTCTGGGATCACATCGCGCGCCACGCAGCACGTCCCTACGGCGACCTCGGCCAGTGCCTGCGGCGTCATCGTCGCGTTGACGCCCACGTCCCCGAACACCACGATGTTGTGCGGGAACATGGACTCTGGTGCCTCGTCCGGCAGCACAAACACGCCGGCCTCGCATACCACTTCACGGTTCGCCAACAGGCGCAACGCGGGCCGGAAAAAATCCTTCGGCTCATGCGTGGCACCGCCGACCACCATGTCCGCGTATCCCAACCGCGCCGCCATCAATCCAAAGCACGTCGGCTCGGCCATGCGGTGCCTAGCGGCCTCCAGGTCGCTGCCCTGAACCAGCGGGTCCTGCATTTCCAGCGCGGCCCGCGCGAACGTGTCGATCAGTTCAGTCTGGTCCTTGACCCGCAGGCACACGCTTTCCGCCAACGCGAACTCGACGCGACCCGGATCGACGTGGGAAAGGTGCGTCCTGGCCAGATAGCGGACTTCCTTTTCGGGTGCCAACAGCACCGGGCGGACGTATCGGGCCAGGTAAAGGGCGGCCTCCAGCACGCGCGGGTCCAGCGCCTCGGTGAACACCGCAGTCGGGCGGTCGTGTGCTTGCGATAGAATCTGGCGATCCAGCGCGCCTTCGATGTCGAACATGATAGGGCCCCGCGTTCAAGCCGAGCCGGCAATAGCACGAAAGGGGGCGGGCAGGGAAGGGCCGGTCAGCTACGCCAAGCATGAATCATATACAGATGACGCTGCGATGACCCATTGGAGCGCGAAGTCGAACCCAGGCTCTAGTGGGGTTGGCTAGCGGTTCGGGCGTTCGGCCTTCCGCCGTCGCCATGCCCAGGCACCCAGGAAGGACAAGGCGGGAAGCAGCAGCGAACCAGGACCGCCTGCGATCGTACCCACGGCGCACCCGCCGCTGGACTTCGTCTTGACCGGCGGGGTCGGCTCGTTCGTGTCCTCGGGGATGCCCGGATCCGTCACAGCCGCATCGGGCGCCACTTCGGGCCCAGCGTCGGGCGTCGCTCCGGGATCCTCGGTCGGCGGCGGGTTGCACGTCCACTCACAGGTCTCAAGGGGACACGCCCAGGTGCCGCCATGCGGGCATTGAATCGGAGGCTCCTGACCCTCGCAGTCCACCGCCTCGGCGCATTCGGGCAACGCGTCGCACTGCCACACGCAGTAATGGTCGATGCAGGCCCATCCCCCGACGCACGCATCGGTCGGTGGATCTTCACAGTCCAGCACCGAGTCGCAGTCTGGCGGCGGATTGCAGACCCAGGCGCAGCGCGACAGGCCGTCGCATGTCCACTTGCCGTCGCAGAAGCCGGGCTCGCCCAGAGCGCATTCGTCCGCGGTCTCGCACTCGGGCCGCTCGTCGATCGTGAACCGTTCCAGAAGGCTTCCATCCCCTTCGTACGACGAGATTTCGATTTCCTTCCCGTTGATGTTGACTACCTGGAAGTTGTAGACGCTGGTAGATACCTCGACACCCCGTGGATAGGCTTCCAGCGTGTCCAAGTAGGCCGTTTCGTACAGGGGTGCGCCGCCGCCGCCGCTGATGATGTAGTGCAGTCGGTTAGCCGCGATGCCGTGTTCGTAGTAATGGTCGTGGCCCGAAAACACGGTCTTGACCTTTGCGCTCAGGAAGCGCGGCAAAAGAGACCGCATCTCGGCGGATCCGGAGCGGTTTGGCTTCGATGAGTACGGCCCTATGTGGACGAACACGAACGCGTGGTCGATCGCGGGATCCTGTTCGATGTCGGCCAGTTG
>CAZHDQ010000081.1:0-9092 GCA_964531595.1 uncultured Anaeromyxobacteraceae bacterium | reverse complement strand
ATCGAGCCACGCGTCGCCCCGTGGGGATCCGGGACGGACGTGAGCCACGGTACTGACTCCGCGCTGCGCGAGCAGACGCACGACCTCCCGGCCAGTAAATCCGGTGGCCCCAGCCACGAATGCCGTCGACATCTTCTTTCCCCTCGGCACGACGTGTGCAAGATTTCCGGATTATAGCATCAGGACCAAAACCCACCTCCGGCCTCGCGGCTGACGATTCTTCTAGCGCAAATGACTCGGATGGCGTGCAAAGTGGCAGCATGGGGGCGGCTGGCCTAGAATGGATAGGTTGAGCGTCCAACAGGAGGGTGCGATGCGCTGGCTTGCCCGCACGGCGATCATAGCGTTGGCGTCGTTCGTGGCTTGGCCGCCAACGGCTGCACTGGCCGAAGCACGCCCGTTCGCAGGGTCAGGGTTGTTTTACGGAAGGTCGGTCAAGCCGCCGGTTGATTCCAGGCGGTTTTCTGCGGGGCTGGACATTGCAGTGGCCCCGATGGACATCGCGTACCGCATCGCCGGAGACAAGATTCGGGACGAGGCCGTCGCTCAAGTCTGTGCGGATTCGGACGATTCGTCCTGCAAGACGACTGCGGGGGGCTACATAGACACGGCACTGAGCGCGCTGGCCGATATCCCGGATGCGCAGTGGGATGCAGTCGAGGCCGTGGCTGGGGGAGATACCGCCGCACTGGACCAAGCGCTTGCCAACGCCGGCGTTTCCGCAGGGGATCGTGCGGCGGTCCTGGAGTACGTGTCCCAGGTGCCGGGGACGCCAGACGACAAGCGGGCGGCGGTGCGCGTGGCGCGTGGCGTTGCCACGAATCGCGGCGTGAACCTGATTATGGAACCGTGGCTGGAATACAACTCGAAGTGGATTTCCGTCGGCGTTGGTATCCCGTTCACCCTGCGAATCCAGGACGGCGACACGACTGCCCACATGGCTAACGTCAACCTGGATGTGCGCAGCGGCGGCGTGTGGGGTGATTCGGTCGCGTTTGGGTTGACCGGAGGCATCGCGATCTACCTGCCGACGGGTTCCGACAGCGTGGACCAGTCCGCGCAGGCCGACTTGCTCCAGGCACCAAAGTTCATGCACCAGTATCTGTCGTTGGCACCCTATCTGGTACTGGGTCTTGACCTGGCCCAGTGGTGGGAGTTGCAGGCCCACCTGGAATTGGTGACCCAGCATGGCGTGCGCGGGTCGCCGGCCGTGGGGTCGGCTCAGTACCTGAAGTACGGGGTGGGGACAGTGCTGTTGTCGCGGTTATTCATCAATATCATTGCAGAAATTAACGGCGTGTATCCAATCCGCAATGCCGACGGGATGGATGCGGTGTTTGTCGCAGGCGGGCTCCAGTTCCGCTTCTGGGTCATGAAACTGGCCGTTGCTGCTCAGGGGCCGATATATCAGGGCGGTTCGCGGGACGCGCCCCGATTGGGTGGGTTTTCCATGGACACGCTTTCTCGCTTCAGCGTGTTGGGGCGACTGGCGTTCGCATTCTGAAGGTTGTCGCGCATCTCTTAGCCCCCGTGACTTTGATGTCCTACTGGGCGCTTCATCGCTGTCTTTACGATTCGATAGCTCCCCAAAATCATGTACAATTCACGGTGGCATGAACCTTGGATCAATATCTGGCTGTGCCCGTGGGGTACGGTTAACATTGCTTGTCTGAGGAGGAACATCATGGGACGCGTGTCGTTGGGACACTTTTCGGCCGGGTTTTCGGTCCTGTTCGCGTTGACGTTGGTGGCGGCACCGGCGGCCGCCCAGACCCCTTGTGTCCAGGACGTTGACTGTGCTGTGGGTGAATCCTGCGTGGTTCCTCCCTGCGCGGCTGTTCCGTGTCTGCCCGAAGGGGAATGCCCGGATGCGAACTGCGAATTCGAAGGCTACTGCGTCGGCAACCCCGGGCAGGTGCCTGACGAATGCGAGGCCGACGGCGACTGCCCCGATGGTTTCGTGTGCGAAGTCGATCTGACGACGTGTGCCGGAGCACCCTGTCTGCCGTGTGCCTGCGCCTGCCCGGATGGGGACGAGGCTTGCGATTGCGAATGCCCCGAATGTCCCGACCCGGAGCCCTGCGATCCCATCGAGTTCCACTACTGCGTGTATTCCCCGAAAGAGTGCGCGTCCAACGTGGATTGTGTCGAAGGCTACGAGTGTCTGGTCCAGGAAGCGTGCTCGACGCCCGGATGCGCCTGCGACGGCGGGTGCGCGTGCCCGCCGTGCCCCGATGGCGAGGATTGTCCGCCGTGCGAATGCGACAGCGACCCCGAGCCTTGCGAGTGCTCGGAGGATTTTGAGCCCGTCTGCGAGTTGATCGGACAGTACTGCGTGCCGGCCCAGGTCGCGTGTGAGGCGGACGGGGACTGCCCCGAGGCTTTCCAGTGCGCAACGTGGGACGCCCCGATCTGCGCCTGTGCAGCCTGCTCGTGCGATCCCACATTGCCAGACTGCGATTGTGACCCGACGTGCGACTGCCCCGCCCCGGTACCCGCTGGCGGTTTCTGCACGCCCCGGTCCTGGGCGGACGCAGGTATTCCGGGGGGTGCCGAGCCTCAGCCGGGCGAAGCGGCCGCGGAATACGCAATCGGCCAGCCAGATGGGAACGACGACGATACCCCCAAGGGCGGCGACGGTGTGCCGGCGGTCTCGGCCGGGGCCGGGTCGTCCGGATGTGCTGCCGGGTCATCGAGCATCCCGGCAGACGCAATGCTCGCCCTGTTCCTGGTCATGGTCGGTGCGCTGATGCATCGGCGGGTGCGCTGCCACGGTTGACGTTTGTTGCCTGTCTCTCCGATTCCCTGATTACGATTTCGTCACACAGCAGGTCTTCAAGTGGTGGTGGATTCTGGTTAACGGTGGGTAATTAGACCTCGGGCGCGGGCGCGGGGGCTTCGGCCGGCAGGGCCGGTGGCTCGGGCGCCGCGGACTTCTTCGTGTACGAGTACGAGAATGTCAGCAGCAGCATGTTTTGCAACTGCCACTCGTCTACCATCTGTGGCTGGCGCAGTGCCTTGAACGTATAGTCCACCGACGCCCACGACACCAACTTGAACGACAGCAGGGCACCCAGTTCTACATTGGTCAGGCCGGTGGCACTGCGGTTATCGCCGTCCTCCTTTGTCCGGAGGGACGGGATCATGACCTCGCCGTACACTTTGTAGGCGACCTTCTTTTCGTAGAACGCGCCCTGCACGGTTACTGCCGCCTCGAAACCGCCCTGGACATAGTCATGCAGACGCTGGACCTCGATGACGCCGTCGTCGGTGATGCCCTTGACCGCGTGCTGCCCGTCCGCGAACACCTGTTGCGACCCGAAACCTGCGCGGATCATGACCTCGACCGGTTCGGTGCGGATCGGGTTCGCGAAGATGCCGATGGATTCCTTCAGCGTCAGCGGCAAAAACGACTCGGTCAGGTGCAATTTCCGCGCGATGAGCATGCGGTCCTTTCCGGTCCCAGGGTCGGTCTCTCCCAGGAATCTGTAGGGTGTGTCGGTGGCGCGATGATCGGTGTTCTCGAAAATCGATGTGTCCAGCACGAATCGCGCGAACGGACCGAGCCAGGGCAGCTTCTCGGGGTGGTAGTAATAGATCGTCTCGAACATCAGACGGTCGGTCGTCTTCATGAACTGCTTGATCGGCGGTCCGTATGTGAACCCCTCGAGCAGCGATAGGCTGTTGCGCCAGTCATGTCCGCGGTGCGCGTAGGTCAATGCGCCGTCGAAGTTACCGCCCAGCGTGACGGCCGAGCCGGTTTCCTGCCCCACGACGTCCTGGTTGTGGGTGAAGTTCAGGTTCGCGCCCAGGCGAATCGTGCCGACCCATCCGGCTTCCGAGGGGTCTACCGGTCCTTCCGTGACATAGTCCTTTTCGAGGGCTCGGCTGCCCACCGGGACCAGCAGCAGTGTCGCCAAGACGGCCATTGGAGCCAAGTTAACCCATGATTTCATCGTGCTCACGATATCTCCTAATGCAAGTGCTCGAAGAAAATGGACAGCGTCGATTCGCCGCCTTTGAGCGCTACTATAGTCACTTTTGGTGGGTGACGCCAGAACAGGGCAAACCAAAGTCCGCCGCTTTAACCGGGGCGCGCCGCGTTTTCTAGATGTAGTACATGGTCTGCCCAAGAATCTGGCGCTGTCGCTCGACCAGCGATGCCAGCGTCGTGGCCGACAGGATCTGGTCGGTAGCCTCGTCGACGGCCTTCCAGACTTCGCCCAGGGCGCAGGCCCCAGCTCGGCTGCAAGGCGTGCCGTCAGAGGTCTTGATGCCGCAAGGTGTGCATAGGGCGCCTCCCTCGACCGCGGCGATTGCCTCGCGCAGCAGGATGGATTCAGGGGTGCGCGCCAAGACGTACCCCCCGCCAGGACCGCGGATGCTGCGTACTATGTTCGCGCGGCGCAGATCCAGCAGTAACTGGTCCAGGAACGCCTTGGGGACGCCGGCAGCGGTCGCAATCTCGCGCGCCTGCATGGGCCGGCGTTCAGGGTTGTCGGCCAACTGCATCAGCGCCAGGACGGCGTACTCAGTTCGGGCCGAGATCCTCATGTCCGTGGTTCCTCTGTGATGGTAGGCGATGGGGTGTACACGCCGCCGGCCTCCAGTTGCTCGATCCGCTCGCGCAAAGCGGCGACCTCGCGTCGCAGGCGGTCCACTTCCTTCATTATGGGCGCGAAGTTGCGCACGGTCGTCACGACCATCTGCAACTGCTCGTCGGCACGATGCTGGACCTCTTCGTAGGCCCGCTGGGTGTGCGCCAGGAATTCGCGAATCTCCTCGGCCGGCTCGCCCTTGATCAAACGCTGGACCGTCTTCTCGGCCTCGTCCCGGATCGTCGACACCGGTGCCAACCGCTTGTGCAGGAACTCGCCACCGGTCTGGAGCAGCGCCATCAAACGATGAATCGGCACGGCCGGACGATTCTTCTTTTCCTCAACCAGCAGAACCTGAGCCAGCGTTACTGCCGTGATGTCCTCACCGGACTTGCTGTCCACGACGGAGACCTCGCCACCGCCGCGCAGGTGCTCGGCAATCTCGTCCAAGGTGATGTAGCGGCTCTCGGACAGATCGTAGAGTTTACGGTTGGGATAGCGCTTGATCGTCTTCTTCATGGAGGCCTCTTCTTGACGGGGAATCCTAGCATCGGGCCGTGGCCCCGGCAAGTCGTTGGGCCCGCAGTCCGACGATCCGTGCGGTCGGCGTATTGACACCTGCACTAGCCCGTCGGGATACTTGACCGAATAGTCTGGTTCCACGAAAGGGGGCGTACATGGCGGATGTCGACGGCGTCAAGCCACCGTTCCTGCTACGGGTCGCAACCGTTTCGGAAACGCGATATGCAGTCGGCGATGGTGTTTTGCGGCTGCTGGACGGTCTGTGGCCGTGCGACGTGTCGCATGCCTTCGTGGTCGGGGACACCCACGTGATGGGGCGGTTCGCTGACGGGGTCGTGCAGCGCTTGGCGGACCTGGGTACGGCGACGACGAGTCTGTCGTTTCCGCAGGGTGAGTCATCCAAGAACCGGCGCACCTGGGGGCGGTTGGTGGACCGACTGGATCGGTTAGGTGCGGATCGCCTGTCAGTCGTCGTGGGTCTGGGCGGTGGGGTGTCCACGGACATGGCCGGATTCGTCGCTGCAACGGCGTTGCGCGGCCTGCGGGGGGTGCTGCTGCCGACGTCGTTGGTGGCGATGGCTGATGCGGCTTTGGGTGGGAAGACCGGGCTGGACACGCGGGGTGGCAAGAACCGGGTGGGGGCTATGTGGTGGCCGCTGGTGGTCCTGGCCGATACATCGTTTCTGTCTACATTGCCGCTTGATGAGATGCGCTGGGGCTTAGCCGAGATGGTCAAGGCTGCGGTGGTTGGAGATCGGGAACTAGTGGCGCTGCTCGAGCGGCAGGCGGTCCGACTGGCGACGGGTGAGGCGCCTTCCGACGAGGCTATCGCCCGGGCGGCGGCGGTCAAATTGAGGATCGTCGAGCGCGACCCTCTGGAGGCTGGCGAACGGCACGTCTTGAACTTCGGTCACACCGTCGGCCATGCGATTGAGGCCGCCTCGGGGTACCGGGTTGCGCACGGCCATGCGGTCGCGGTCGGCATGAGGGTCGAGGCGCGTTTGGCGACCCGCGTCACGGGTTTTTCTGCAGCCGAGGCCCACCGCCTGTACTCGTTGCTGGACGCACTGGGACTGCCCTCCGGACCGGGTTGCCGCTACGTGGATGCGGCGCCGTTCCTGGCACTGGACAAGAAGTGTCGCGATGGGCAGGTTCGGTTCGCACTGCCTTCGGCGTTGGGGCGGATGGCCGCAGGGGCGGGCGATTGGACCGTAGCTGTAGATCCAGCGACGGTGGAGGCCTGCTGGCATGGGATCGACTGAACCGCTTCTGTGCGTGACGGGCGCCGAGTCGGACTTGGACTCACTGGCGGCTCGACTGGCGTTCAGGGACCCGGCGGACCTGCAAGAGATCAGGCTGGATTTGCTGGAAGGCCCGCTAGACGATGTGTGGGACCTGGTGGCTAGGTACGGGGCACATCTGGTCGTTGCTTGTCGGCCATCGGCGGCCGGAGGCGGCTATCGCGGCTGCGAAGCTGATCGCTTGGCGCTGTTGAGGCGAGCCGCGAAGGCCGGGGCGCTCTGGGTCGATATCGAGGTGGACGTGCTGGAACGTGGGGCCGGCGGTTTGGTGCCTGCCGATCGCACGCTTGCTTCCTGGCACGGTCACATCGACGACCCGGGATTTGATGAAGTTTCGGGCCGCTTGCGTGGCGTGGGCGCCGGTGCGGTCAAGGCGGCCGTAGTCGTCCGCTATGCTTCCGATCTGATCCGGCTGCGGGCGTGGCGGTCGGGGCTGCCCGAAACGACGGCGGTCGTGGGGATGGGTCCGGCGGGCCTGTGGACGCGGCTGCGCCCGACGGACTTTGGATCGGCGTGGACTTACGTGGCCGCGGGGTCGGGGCTCCAGACGGCACCCGGACAACCGACCCGCACTCGGGCGCTCGCGCTTCGCGTCCGCGAGTCGGTTGGCTTGACGCCAATTGTGCTGGTCGGCGGGCCGTGGGTGGTCGATTCACCTGGGCCGTGCGCCTACAACAGGTTGTTCGCCGCCAGGGGTGACCCTTTCCAGTACCTGGCCGTACCGGCGGCGTCCTGGGAGGATGCCGTGGCGCTGGCCCGGGTGTTCGAAGTCCCGTGGCTGAGCGTTACACGCCCCTTCAAGCGGGCTGCATTCCTGGCCACGGCCTTGCGGGATCCGTGGGCGCGGCGTGCCGGCGTGGCGAATACGGTGCAGTTGGCAGACGGGCGTCCGGTGGCCTGCTGGAACACCGACGTGTGCGGCTTTCTGGGCGCGCTAGCCGACACAGGGCCCCTCGATGGTCTGGACGTGCTGTTCCTGGGAGCCGGAGACACCGCCCAGGCACTGGCGTCCGGCGTGCGGTTCGCGGGCGGTTCCGCGGCGATGGTCTGCCGAGATCCTGGTGCGGCTGCGGCACGCCTGGTCGGTACGGGCGGCGCCGGGATGCCGCTTGTTCCGTGGTCCGATCGTGCATCGGCTCCCCATCGGGTGCTGGTCCAAACAACGCCGCTGGACGGCCGCTCCGGGGATGCCCCCTGGCCCCAGGCAGCCTCGCTGGTAGCCGGTCGGGTCGTGGACGTAGTGCTGCCGGTCGACGGGCCGACGGCGCTAGTGGCCAGGGCGTGGCGGGCCGGCGTCCCGGTCGTCGATGGCCTGGACTTCTGGCTCCACCAGGGGGTGGCACAAGTCGGCTGCATGACGGGTAGGTCCGTGTCGTTCCAGGAATTGGCGGGTGCGCTGGACCCCTCGGCCCGGTGCGAAGGCGAACCGCCTGCGGGTGACCCGGGGCCGGATGCGACGATCACCGTGCCTGGATCCAAGAGCCTGACGCAACGTTTCCTGGTCCTGGCGGCACTGGCCGACGGACCTTCCCGGCTGGTGTCGCCGTCGCCGGGCGAAGACTCGTTCCACCTGGCGGCGGCCCTGGAGACCCTGGGTGCGGGCGTTCTGCCCACGCGGGACGGTTGGTGCGTGCTGCCGGCGTCGTTGCGGCCGCCCACTGCGCAGATCCCCTGTGGTCAGGGGGGTACTACCGCGCGCTTCCTGGCCGCCATGTCGCTTGCCTGGGACAGGGACACGTTGCTGGCATTGGCGCCTCCGATGGCGGACCGGCCGATGGCGGGTTTGGTGGACGCCTTGGTGCTGGCAGGAAAATCCGTGGACTTGGTCCGGTCGGGCGATGGCGGCGGCGTGTTGCGGCTGTCCGGACCCGCGTTCGCGGGTGGCCGATTGGAAGTGGATGGGTCCATGTCCAGTCAGTTCGCCTCGGCGCTGATGCTGGCGGGGTCTGCGCTGCCCCAGGGGCTTGAAGTGATCGTCACGGGTCACGCGGTCTCGTCGGCGTACCTGGATCTGACAGTGTCCGCATTGCGCGCGTTCGGCGTGGTGGTTACGCCGACGGGCACTGGCTGGCGTGTCGCACCGGGTCGTCCTCGGGCGACGGATATCCGAATCGAAGGCGACTGGTCCCTGGGTGCCTTCTGGCGTGTCGCTGCGCAAATCGCTGGGCCCAAGTGCGAGTTGTCGGGCCTGAGTTTCTGCTCGGCGCAGGCCGAGCGATGCGTCGATGAACTGCTGGACGTGCTCGCCGCCCCTGGCAAGCAATCGCTCGACCTGGAGGCGGTACCGGACCTGCTGCCACCGCTGGTGATCGCGGCGTTGTTTCGGGAGGGACCGACGACGTTTTCCGGTATCGGGCACACGCGCTTCAAGGAAAGCAACCGGCCCGCCGTACTTGCATCCGAACTGGCTAAGGTCGGCGCCCGGTTGACGTGCGCGGAGGGGGTCTTGCGGGTCGACCCCGCGCCGCTGGCTGGGCCGGCTGTCCTGGACCCCTGCGACGACCACCGGATGGCTATGGCCTTCGGGGTGCTGTCGCTGGCGGTGCCGGGAATCGAGGTCGCGGACCGTCATTGCGTGGGTAAGTCGTATCCGGCATTCTTCGACGACCTGGATGTCTGGCGGGCTGCGGATCGAATCGGACGTGCCCTGGCCTTGGTCGGTATGCGGGGC
>CAZHDQ010000080.1:0-9117 GCA_964531595.1 uncultured Anaeromyxobacteraceae bacterium | reverse complement strand
GGTTGTGTCGTTTTCGATCTTCATGGGCTTCCGGCTGGAAGTTATCGGTCCGGGGCTGGCGAAGTTCCTGACGCTGACAGAGCACCCGTCCGATATGACGCAAAACCTGTGGCAAGCTGCCTGGGCCTGGACCACAACCTTCGGACTGACGATCGTCATCAGTCTGTTCACGACGCCACGGCCCGAGGCCGAACTAGTTGGGCTGGTCAAGGGTTTGACCAAAAAACCCGACGACAGTCACGTGGCCTGGTTTGGCCGCCCGGTGTTCTGGGCGATCGTGTCCGCAATCTTGCTGGTGGCACTGAACGTATGGTTCTGGTAGGACTGGTAGGAAAAGATCGGGACGGGCCACCGGGGGGGTGACCTGGGAGGCGGCGATGACGGAAACCAAGAAAGATCCAGTAATTCAAGAGGCTGAGCCCCTGCCGATCTGGTTCTTCGTAGGCGTGATCCTGTTGGTATTCGGCGTCTTGGTGCTGGCTGGCGACCTCGTCGGCGAGCCGCGCCAGACCGTGTTGGCCGAAACGCGCCCTGGTCTGTGGTGGGGCGCGATCATGCTGGTTGCCGGCGGGGTGTTCACTACCCTGGGACTGGTCGTACACTACCGACACTGACTCGGACCATGCAGGCATCACCGGATCCGTTGCTGGAGGTATCGATGCGATTCGTCAAAACCGGACGCCCGTCTTTTCCGGAGGCACCCACCGACGCGCTGCTGGTGCCTGTCCCGGCGCAGCGGTGGCAGGTCATGTGCGGTGACACCGGCCACTGGCGCGCTGGCGTCTACAGCCCATCCGAGGGTCGGTTAGCTGACGTGGTTGAACTGGAGTCGCACGACTGCCCGGAACTGTTCCTGCTGACGTCGGGTCGGGTCACGCTGGTGCTGTCGGATGGGCACGGCGGCATGCGGGAGGTTGCACTGGTGGCTGGGCAGCCGATTCTGGTGGTGACACCGCACGCCGCGTACTGCCCAGACGGTCCGCACACGGGCACCTGCTTCGTGATCGAACGGGACGCGTTCGACACCGAATACCGCGATTCGGGGGAATGGACCACGATCTGACCGGCGGCCGTCCGCCGCACGCAACGGAGGGACGTCTTGATTGGAGGATGGCAGCGGATCGCAGCGGCTTTCGAGGCAGCGTTCCGACGTACGCCCGATTACGTGGCCGACGCAGGGGGCCGCGTCAACCTGATCGGCGAACACACCGACTACCACGAAGGCTTCGTCTTCCCGGCGGCAATCGACCTGCGGACCCGTGTTGCAGGCGCGCCTCGGCCAGACGGCATGCTGCGAATACGGTCGACCAATCTAGGCGAGGATGTCGTCGTCGACATCGCAGACCTTGCCCCACCAACACGAATCGACTGGCGGGCCTATGCCCTGGGACCGTTTTGGGCGATGGCGCAGGCCGGACACGCACCGGTGGGCGCTGACATCTTGATCGATGGGGAAGTGCCCTTCGGCGGGGGGCTTTCGTCGTCGGCATCGGTCGAGGTCGCGCTGGTCGCCCTCGCAGCGTTGATGGCGGACGTGTCCCTGCCCCCGGCCGAGATCGCCCGGTTGGCGCGACACGCCGAAAACGCATTCTGCCACGTGCCCTGCGGCGCGATGGACCAGGTGGCCAGCGCCTGCGGCCGGACCGACCACGCGCTTCTGCTCGACTGCCGGACGCTGGTCGCGACGGCCGTGCCAATGCCCACCAACTGGGCCATCGTGGTCGCCGACTCCGGGGTGCGACATGCGGTCGCCGGACCCGAATACGCGAATCGGCAGCGCGAGTGCGCAAAAGGCATGGAGATCCTGCACGACCTGTTCCCGGACGTCGTGACAGCGCGGGACCTGACAATGGAGATGCTGACCGATCACCAGGGCCGGCTGTCGCCGGTGTCGTTTCGCAGACTGCGCCACGTCGTGACCGAAAACGCCCGCTGCCTGGCGGCACGGGCCGCCTTGACCCGGGGCGACGAGCCGACCATGGGCCGGCTGATGGCGGGCTCGCACGAGAGCCTGGCAAACGACTACGAGGTTTCGTGTCGTGAACTGGACATCCTGGTAGACGCGGCCTCCCACATCCCTGGATGCATCGGCGCCCGGCTGACCGGGGCCGGCTTCGGAGGCAACACTGTCAATCTTGTCCGAGCCTATGCGGCTAAGGACTTCACTTGCACGCTGGCGGAACACTATCGCGCCCGTGTGGGGCGCGACACGACGGTCCGCATCGTCCGCGCCGCCGCGGGAGTGACTGCGGTCCGCCTCAGGGAGCCGCAACAATGAAACCGAACACACACACGTTACTGGCCGTTCCGGCGCTCGGGCCTTTCCTGGATCAGGCCACTCCTGCGATCCGCACAGCGTTCGAATGGGTCGTAAAGACCGGCATGAACGATACGTTCACGCGCTACTTGTCGGCCGCTGGCGCCGAAACATTGGCGGTGTTCTTTGAGGATCTGGCGGGCGTGGACCGCGCCTGGGTCGAACGGCATCGCTGCGCCCTTCTGTACGATGACGCCGATGTACCACCCGTATCGGCGCTGTCGCTCGTCGTGCCCGACAGGCTGGACGGCGACGACCGCGAAACGTTTGCCCAGGCCGGGCGGTGCGCGCTGGCCGAGGGGAGGTGGGCTGCGCTGATTTTCGCCGGAGGTGCCGCGACCCGCTTCTTCTCGGAGGCCGGTGACGACCCCCGAGTACAATCGGCGGTAGCGGCGATCGGCGCAACCCCGCCCAAGGGCTTGTTCCCACTGACACCGGTCGCTAAACGATCGTTTTTGGACATGTTTGCCGCCCAGGCCCTCCAAGCCGGCATTGCCTCGGGCACGTTACCGCCGCTGGTGCTTATGGCCAGCAGCGTAACGGCGGCAGCCACCGAGGATTGGCGGGCGCGGGCGGATTTGCGCGGCCTGCCCCGCGAGGCGATCCTGATGGTGCACCAAGCAGAGCACCCGCGACTGGACGAGGACGGTAACCTGGTGGTCGGACCAGACGGACACCTGGTCCGGACCGGGGACGGACACGGCGGCGTTTTCAGGGCGCTGCTGGACGGGCCCGGGGACGCATCCGCGGTCGGTCGCTTGCGAGCGATGGGCGTCGAATCGCTGGTCTTGCATAACGTCGACAACGCGGCGTCCCGCGCCTTTGAACCGGCGCGACTGGGGTGGTTCGGACAGGCCGGATACGACTTCGCAATGACCGTCGTCGTACGGACAAAACCGGCCGAGAAGGTCGGATTGGTCGCGCGCAACGAGGCAACGGACCGGATCGAGGTTGTCGAATACTCCGTCTGCCCGCGGGAACTGGCCGAGGCCATCGGGCCCGACGGCCTGCCTCGTTTCCACTTGGCACACATCAACACGAACCTGGTCCGCCTGGCGGCCATCCGAGCGGACCTGCCCCCGACGCTGTACGGCGGGAAGCAGGTCCCCGTGGGGGACCACCTGGTGACTACCAGTTCCCACGAGATGCTGAACCAGCACATGTCGGGCCTGCTGCCGCCCGAGCGGGTCGGGGTCCTACTGGCCGATCGCGATGCGTGCTTCCTGCCGACCAAGCGCGTGACCGGCGAGGATTCGCTGGACACGACAGTGGCCTCCCTGGTGCGCCAGGCTGCCCAGACACTGCGCCGTGCCGGCGCCGTTGTGGCGCAATCGGCCGTCGTCGAACTGGACCCCTGCCTGGGCCCCGAAGACGACTTACCTACGGGGGCGGGCCACGGCTGGTCAATCGGTGACCGGGCCTCGCTGTGCCTTGCGGTCCGCCACGGCCCGGATGGCACGCCCTGGTCGAACGGCCTGGTCCTGGAACCAGGAGCCAGCCTGTCGATCGTGGCCGACCGACCCTACGGGAACATCCGCTGGACGGCGGCCACGCGCCAGATTGCCGAGGACCCGGCAACGGCCGGTCGAGTGTCGCTTGGTACAAACGTTCGCGTTCGAGCCGACGTATCGGTCCGCATCCACATCGAAGGCGACGGTCTGCTGCGCATCGCGGACGGCACCGCCTTCGGCGAATCGTACAATATTGAGGTCGCGGCGGGCGAAGTCCGCCAGATCGGGTAGGATCTGATCCCACCGAGGCGAATATTCCTCGGGGGTCACTCGTCAAAAACCGGGTTTGCGCGTGGACGTACTTGAGCGCGACATCGTGCTGGCTGCGAAGAACGGCGATCGGGCTGCCTTCAAGACGCTGGCCGAACGGTACTACGGGAGGATCCACCGGATGTTGACGACGTTGACACGTAACGAGGACACGGCCCTGGACCTGACCCAGGAGACCTTTGTCCGCGCCATCGCGGCGTTACCCAACTTCAACATGACGTCGTCGTTTTACACGTGGATCTACCGGATCGCGCGCAACCTGGCGTTCGACCGGTTCCGCCGGCGAAAGACGGCGGGCTGGCAGAAGGAATACGACGACGGTATCGGTTTCGCGACGATGCCGGGCGTTGGCCAGACCGCGCCACTGGAACCTTCGCGGGCCGTGGCGGCGCAGGAGTCGCTGGACATAGTGCGCGCAGCGCTGGACGAACTGAGTCCCGAGCATCGAGAGATCATCGTTTTGCGCGAGGTCGAGGACATGAGCTACGAAGAGATCTCGCAGACGCTGGACCTAAAGATGGGCACGGTGATGTCTCGGCTGTTCCAGGCACGGATGAAGTTGCGCGAAATCCTGGAGCCGCGACTGGGGCGGCGGATTTGACGCGGTCGGCGGCGCGGCGGCCGCCCGCGGCGAAATGGGTGTGAATATGTTCGAAAAGAAGCGATGGATGCGAGCGATGCTGGACGCAGACCGGCCCGGGACCCAGGAAGGGTCGTCCCCCGAGGTCGCGACGTTCGTGGCACTTCGCGACCACGTTCGGGCGGCTGTGGCCGAGGTGACACCTAACCCTCCCCCGTTCGACCTGATGTGGTCGGGCGTCGAGGCCCGGCTCGCGTCGGCCTCCCGGGAACGCGCCGAGGCATCGGCGCGCCCGCAGACGAGTTTATGGCGAGCCATGCTTGGTCAGCGACCGCTGTGGGTGCTGGCGCCAGCAGGCGCGCTGGTTATGGCCGCTGTGCTGGGGTATTTCGTGCTGGCAGGCGGCAGCACCGATGTCGACAACCGATGCTACGTGGATTCATTCGACGCATCGTCCGGAACGATCCTGGTAGAACAAGACATGGATGACCGTATGGGTGCGACAGTAATCTGGCACCTGAGTGAGGGGTAGCGCCATGAAGACCAGTTCTGGTCGTGCATCCCGGATTGCCATGGCCTTCGCGGCGGCAGCGCTCGCGGTGGCGATTTTCGGGACGGCGGGGAATGCGTCCGCGGACGAACCGGCGGCCCGGTTTGAAATTACCGTGATCCAGGCAAAGGCCGGACCGCCCTACCTGAACCCGGAACTGAAGCCCCTGTGGCCCACGTTGAAGAAGACGTTCGGCGACAAGTACGCCCATTACCAGAAGGTCACGGCCAGGGATGGCGTCGTCGCGGACGGCCAGACGTTGTCCGTGCCGCTGCCGGACGGCACCGTATTCCAGGCGACCTACAGCGGACTCTCGGACAAGAAGGGCCTGCTGCGCGTCCACCTAGCGTTCGGCGAGTTCCGCACGAAAGTCCGCATCCACGACGGCGGGGTGTTCTTCCAGGCCGGCCGGAAGTTCGAGGGCGGCACGCTGATCATCGCGGTCAGCGCGTCCCTGATGGATCGCCGCTGACATCTGCGCCCGCTGAACCCGCACCGCACGCCCCAGTCGCAATCCGCTTGCCGAGGGTCCGGGCGTCTGGAAATGCCGGGATCCGCGCCAGTTCGGTGGCCGCCTCGGCGCACCGACCCTGACACGCCAGAGAAATAGCCCAAAAATACCGATACATCGGCACATCAGGCCGCGACACGACCAGCGCCGCTAGGTCGGCTTCTGCCCGGGCACAGGTCGCGGCGTCGGCACCAGTGGCCAGAGCGTCGCTTGGTGCCCACCCAACACCCGCATCACGCAGGTCCAATAGCCCCTCGGACAGCCGGGCTAGGTCCTGCCCCTGGGGCACGAGTCTCACCCGTGCGATCTCGGCCCGCGCCCGGTCCGTGGCGGCCGCATCCAGTTCGAACAGGTACAACGGGTTCGCCTGGGGACGCAGCCCGACGAACGCCTGGACACGCCCGCTGGACGCTTCGGCAGCGGCCGCGGGCACGAACACGGCAAATCGGCTGTCTAGCCAGGCAAGCATCCACGACGGATCGTCTCGCAGGGCCTCGACCAGCCTCGGGAACGCCGGGTCGTGGTAGTCCGCGAGCACCGCGTCGAACCGCAACGCTTCGTGCATCCTGCGGAAGTTGCCGGGGTCGGCCAGAGCCCCGACGTAGGCCAGTACCCGGTCGACGCCGGGCACATAGGTGCGCCCGTCGATCAGCGGCCGCATCCCAGGCGACGACCAGTTCAGAAAGCCCCCCTGGTCGATCGGCGCGAACCAGCGCCCATGCAGATCCAGGTCCCGCGCCCACGCCATCGCGTCCGCCGGGATTAGCGCCCGGTCGGATCCGCACCCCAGTCGCGCACCCGGCGGAATGGCGGGCGACAGCAATAAGGCACATCCGATAGCGACCGCGGACAACCCGACGCCAACCCGGAGATGACGCCGCTCGGACGCGCCGAGCGCTCGAGTGACGTTCGCGGCTAGAACCGGCGATACCCCTACGGCCAGGCCGAGCGTGAATTTCTGGGAGATCGCGGCCGGCACCAGGAACAACAGCAAAAGCCCCAGATCCGCCACCCGGCCCCTGTTGGGCCGCGGCAAAAAGCTGGCGAGGGCCGCGACGACGAGCACCAAAAACAGGACATCGAACGCGGGCAGTTCACCCCAGGCCACGGGCCACCATTCGGGTACCAGTTCCAGGATCCGGCGATCGGTGTGGTGCAGCACCGTTTGGATCAGGCCGAAGCCCCAGGGATTGGCCAGCGTGGCGACCGCCACAACGCCGACGGCCGACAATCGAAACAGCCGTTCGTGCTGGGGCCGATTTCCCGCTACGGGCATCACTACCCACAAGGCGGCGATCGCGACTGCGATCGGGAACGAACCATGTGTGTTCGCCCACAGGACCGCCAACCCGGCCAACGCTGCGATGCGGCCTGGGGAGGCGCGCCGACCGGTTACGACCAGCAGGCTCGCGGCCGCCAGGATATAGGCAGCCAGATGCGGCCGTACCTCCAGTGACATCCGGAAGATCGGAATGAAGGCAACCAGCGAGGCGAAAGCGATCCCAGGCGACGCCCCCAAGCGAAGCGCAAGCAGGCCGGCCAGCAGAAACAGGGCGGCGGACAGCACAGACCTGAACGCGGCCACGCCGAATTCGCCCCCGGCGTTGAACGCCCCCCAGGCCGCCAGATCGAAGAGCCACTCGTGGTTGACGAACGGTTCACCCTCGGCCCAGAAGCACAGGGTCTCAGTTCGCGGGACGGTACCGGCCGCGGCGATCTCGCGGCCGATGGCCAGATGGAAATACGTGTCCGGGTCTTGCGCGGGGAACACCGCGGCAACCGCACCCACCGCCGCCACTAGTAGCAGGGCCACCAACGCCGCCCGCCGCACCTTGTGCGCCTCGCTTGCTGCCATGCCGCCCCCGCTGCCTGACTAGGGCGTCGTATGATACCATCACGCGGGCGCGGGCCCGAATGGCCAGGAACAGGACGAACGCATGCCGAGCCCTTTATCGAACAACACTGCCCCTTCCCGCTTGGCTGTAATCGAGCGATTCGGTATTCGCAGGGCCCTGCTGACCTCGCTGCTATTGATACTATTTGCCGCCGGTGCATTCGGTGCCACCCGCATAGCCGCCGTGGCCCTTCGCTACGCAGACATGCGGCCCTTGCAGGAACTCGCCTTTGCGGCACCGGATGGGTCGACGACGTTCGATGCGGAACGCGCCCGGGACACGGCCGGTGGCATGGCCATCGCGGCAGAGACGCTGTACCTACCGCCGGTGGTCGTGCTGCGGGTGCTATCGCTTGGCTACCAAAGCGCTTGGGCGGATCTGCTGTTCGTCCGGGCCCACGCCTACTTCCTGTCCCACTTCTTTTCGGACAGGAAATTCACGTGGCTCGACCACTACTACGAAGCAATCAAGGGCCTCGACCCCAGCAATCCCAGGCTGTACCAATGGGCCGGCCAGGTGGTCAAGTTCGGGCAACACATCGACGACGGCGTCGTGGCCCGTTCGATCCACTACCTGGAGGAGGGGTTGGTCCAGTTTCCCAACGATTGGCGGCTCCACATGGATCTGGGCTTCAACCTGCATTTCGAGATGAAGGGGCGCAACGACGCCGAGCGTTCCGCCTATCAATTGCGGGCGCGCGACCACTTCGCCACTGCGGCGGGGCTGCCGGGCGCGCCTATTGATCCGAATTTCGTGGCGGAACTGTTCGAACGCAGCCAGGAGAGCAGCCTGGCGATCGCCTACGGCCTGCAAAAGTACTACGAATCCACCGTGGAGCAGCGCGCACAGTTAATCCGGCGGATCGGGTCGATTTCACGCGCGCTGGCAGACGGGATCGTGGAGGAGGAGCGCCAGTGGCGGGAGCGGTACTCGTTCTTGCCGGTGGCCCTGTACGCCCTCCTGGCCGAGCGACGGCCAGTTGAAGGCGGCATGGACGATGCGGATGACTGACGACTCCAAGGTTTTGATCACGGGTGGCGCAGGGTTCATCGGCACCTCCCTGGCGCTGCGGTTGCTAGACGATCACGAGGTCGTGCTGCTGGACAACCTGCACCGTAACGCCTTCCGCGAGACCACGCTGGCGGGCCACCCCCGCGTAACGTTGATCGAGGGCGATGTGCTGGACCGCGACACGGTCCGACGCGCGATGAAGGGGTGCCGGACGATCGTCCACATGGCGTCCATCGCTGGTGTGGACACGGTCATGAAGGCACCGGTCACGACGATGCGCGTGGCGCTACAGGGGACTATGAATGTCATCGAGGCCGCATTCGAGGAAGGCCACGTCGAGCGATTCATCGACTTTTCGACATCCGAGGTGTTCGGGCAATACGCCTACAAGGTGACAGAAGGTGACCTGTCCCACCTGGGCGCCGTCGGCGAGGCCCGATGGACTTACGCGGTCAGCAAACTGGCGACCGAG
>CAZHDQ010000079.1:0-9136 GCA_964531595.1 uncultured Anaeromyxobacteraceae bacterium | reverse complement strand
TCGATTGGATTATCCAGGCGTTTTTCCCTAAATAGCAGCCCGGAGGTGCGGAGTGCAGCGACCGATTATAGTCGTCGGTGGAGGCCATGCGGGCGTCGAGGCTGTTCTGGCCGCGTCCCGGATGGGTCATTCGGTTGTCCTGGTCACCCGCGACCCCGACGCGTTGGGCCGCATGTCCTGCAACCCCTCAATTGGCGGCATCGGCAAGGGACAACTGGTCCGCGAAGTTGACGCGCTTGGCGGCCTGATGGCCCGGGCCGCCGACGCCACTGCGATTCAGTACCGTACGTTAAACACCCAAAAGGGCGCTGCGGTCCGTTCGACCCGCGCCCAGTGCGACCGCGACCGCTACGAAGGTTTCGTAACCGCAGCGGTCCGCGCGGCGCCTGGGGTGACGGTCGTCACGGGCGAGGCCACCGATGTGGTAGTCAGCAATGGCGCCGTCACTGGCGTTGTCTTGTCCGACGGTCGGGTCCTGGAAGCCGGGGCCGCTGTGCTGACCTGCGGTACGTTCTTGGAAGGGCTGCTGCATTTTGGCGATCGCCAGGTCGCCGGCGGCCGGTTCGGGGAACCCCCTTCCCACGGTCTGTCCGGAGCACTGCGTCGATTGGGGCTGCCGATCGGACGGCTCAAGACCGGCACGCCGCCACGCCTGTTGGCAAACTCGCTGGACCTGGAACGGTTGGAGGAACAACCCCACGACCCGGCTTCAGGCCCATTCTCGCTGTTCGGCGACGCCCCCCCGCTGGCGCGTCGATCCTGCTGGATCACATGGACCAACGAAGCGGCCCATCAGGCTATTCGCGACAACCTGCACCGGGCACCGCTGTTCACGGGGCAGATTGCCGGCCGGGGACCACGCTACTGCCCGTCGATAGAGGACAAGGTCGTCCGATTTGCCCACCACGACCGTCACCCGGTGTTCGTGGAGCCCGAGGGCGTCGACAGCCCGCTGGTCTACCCCAACGGGCTGTCATCCAGCCTGCCGTTGGACGTCCAGGAACGCTACGTGCATGCCATTGCCGGGCTTGAACGCGCCATCATCACCCAGCCAGGATACGCGGTCGAATACGACTTCGTCGACCCACGGGCCGTGACGACGACGTTGCAAGTCCGCGACATCGCGGGTCTGTACCTGGCGGGTCAGGTACTGGGGACAACCGGCTACGAGGAGGCTGCGGCTCTTGGGCTTCTGGCCGGCGCGAACGCGGTTTTGTGGCTGCGCGGCCAACCAGCATTCGTGCCCACGCGCGCCCAGGCGTACCTGGGCGTGATGGTGGACGATCTGGTCGCCTGCGGCGTGACCGAGCCTTACCGGATGTTCACATCCCGGGCCGAGTTCCGCCTGAGTCTGCGCGAGGACAACGCCTGGGATCGGTTGTCACCCGCGGCGGCGCAACTGGGACTTCTGTCAGATACGCACAGGGACGCCGTGGCCAGGCGACTGCAACGACTGGAGGAGGCTCGGGCCAGGATGGCAGCCACCCGACTGCGACCGCGCGAGGCGCCGCCAGGGATGGACCTGCCGCCCGATGGCCTGACGATACTCGAACTTCTGCGGCGTCCCGGCACCGACCCGGACCGCCTTGCGGCGATGCCGGCCGGCGCCGCGCTGGCGGCCCTGGCACCTGACGAGCGCGCCACGCTGACGATTCGCACCCGCTACGAGGGCTACATCGCCCGCGAGCGACTTGACGTCGAGCGGTTCGACCGATTCGAGGCGCTTGCGCTGCCTTCCGACCTGGACTTTCGTGCCATCCCAGGACTTTCTAACGAGGTGGCCGAGCGGCTGGAACGGGTGAGGCCGGCGACACTGGGCATGGCCTCACGTCTGGAGGGCGTAACACCAGCGGCCGTGTCGATCCTGATGCTGCGACTTCGGGGCCCCAAGGCGCCGTGACAGAGTCTTGCGCCTTAAAACACCCTACTGAGCCTCGATTCGCCCCACGGCCCTCGCCTCAACCTGCCCCTCCGCCGGTGGGGCGTCATCGCGAGGCAGATCCGCCGGCATGCCCTGTGGTACGACAACCGACGGGTCCGTGTAAGGCCGCCGGTAAGCCCCTGGGGTCGGATACCAGAAAAGCGGCAGATAAGGTGCGGCCGACAGGAAGGTCCGCTGGTCGATCACCTCCATCTTTTCCCAGAGCCGCTGCAAGATCCCCTGCATGCGGTCGACCCACCACTGCGTAAACTCCCCCTTCTCGTAGATCGTCCACGCGTACCGAGGTTTCGGCTTCGTCGCCATGATGAACGCCGCATCCAGCGGGGTCAGTTCGGAAACCGCCTTGTTGAAGTAGGCATTGGCCGCCGCCCGAATCCCGTAGATATGCTTACCGTATTCGATGCAATTCAGGTACAGCTCCAGGATCCGCTCCTTGGGCAGCAGGCGCTCCATCTGCCAGACGATGATCGCCTCTTCAAGCTTCCGGGCCAGCGTCTTTTCACGGGACAGGTACAGGTTCTTGACCAGTTGTTGCGAAATCGTGCTGCCACCGTAGACGAACCAGCCGTACTGCACGTTCATCGACAGCGCCCGCCGGATCAGGTTCGGCATGAAACCCTGATGCTTGAAAAACCCCATGTCCTCCGTCGCCAGCGCGGCCTGGTAGACAAAGTCCGGGATCTCCTCCAGCGGAACGTAGGACGACGTCGCCGGCCCCAGATACAGGGGGGCGGCCAGGTCGGCCTCGCGAACCACGTGGACGAATCGACCCTTTTCCAGATCCTTCAGCCTGATGAGGGGGCCTAACGTCACCGCCCGACACGATTCGAGGTCCCCGCTGGCCTTGAACCGCGCCAAAGGTTCACCCTTTGGCCCCAGCCGTGACAGGTCGACCGACGCGTCCAACGCCAAGTCCATCTGCCCATCGAACAGGGCCCCTTCCAGCCGCGGGATCAGCACTCGCGGGATCGCGGCCGCGACCGCCTCGCAGGACTGGGACGGGACGCGCACCTGGGCGTCGATCCGTGGCTTTGCGCCCAGCCCCTCCACGTCGACATCGACGTTCGCCCACGCGCGCCCCACCCGCAGAGGGTCAGCCGTCAAGTGTATCGTCCCCGCATCCAAGTCCAGAGCGAAGGCCAGTTTGGCGTCGAACGCCAGGTCGGTCACTGGGACCAAGCAGATGCGCGTCCAGAAGTATGTCAGGCCCTCGGCCGCCAGGTTCGCGGTCCCCGAGTACGCCGTCCCTTCCCGCCGGACCGTGGCTTCCAGATCGACTTGCGCGCCAGGCCACTGCAGTAGGCGGGGATGAAGCCGCGACGCTACCTGGACCGGCAGTGGGCCACGAAGGGACAGGTCCGCTGATTCGAGCACCCCAGCGTGGTCAAGAACCCCGTCCAGCGACAACCGGGTATCACCACGCCCGTCCAGATCGGCCATCCCCTTGGCCACCAGTCGGAGCCGGCCGTCGTCGCCCGCCTGATCCAGGTTGACTGACAACCCGCGCAGCTCTAGCACAAGCGCTGGATCCCGAGCGATTGTGACGGCCGCACTGCCCTGGCGAATCTCCAACGCACGCAACCGGGAGAAGGCGCCGGCGACCGCATCGTCGTATTCGCCAATCGCCGCAGTCAACCGCACGTCAGGCGACTGAAAGACGCCCCCGTTTGCCAGCCAGCCCGGCCGAACACGGCCGACCAGTTCGCCGACCCCGGTCACTCGCAGGTTACGCAACGCGACCGCCACCATCCCGGCACGACTGTCCACATCCAGGGTCAGGCCGGACAGTCGCGCAAAGGACTCGCCTGGCCCAGGCACGCGTATGTCCACGGGCGTCGCAGCATCGATCGCCAGGGCCGCCCCCGCCTCCGGATCCAGGCTACCCGCGCCCGAAACCGCCACCGGTAGCGCTCCATCCAGCGACAATCGCAACTGCATCGTGATGTCGATGGGCCGTCCCTCTTCTTGGACGAATGCGGCTTCCAGACCGTTGATACTCAACACGCGGCCTGTACCCAGAGCCAGTTCCAGGTCTCCATCCTCGATTTCGATCCTGGGCATGGCCGGCTGGCCGCCCGCGACTGGAACATCGACCGAGGCCCCGCCCGATCCCCGCAGACGCGACACGACGTCACGCAACGCAACCAGCCCTGCGGGGTCAGTGTGCAGCCGCAACGCCTCGATCCAGACGTGCCGGGGCCGCAACCGCCCACGCAAAAGATCCATCGGCGCCACGGACACCAGGACGCGCCCCACCGTCAGCACCGGCCCCCCTTCACCGCCGACTGGGCCAACGACGATGTCGTGCAAACGGACGACGCCCTGCCACGAGGCGTCCAGGTCCCGAAAGGTGATCGGACACTGCATACGGGCCGCCAGCGCCGCCAGCCGGGCATCGACCCGGGGCCTGGCAAACCGTCCGGCCAAGCTCGGCACGATGCCCACGCAGACAGCGGAAACCACGCAAACAACCCCCACGGCAATCCACAGCCGGCGCCGCCGCAGGCGAGTTATCTTTCGGAATGTCGATGTCGCGGGCATGGTCATCACACGGTGATTCGGCTATTTGGGGGCACGCTGTCGGTAAGCCACACGTTGCCGCCAATCGTCGATCCGCGGCCAATCGTCACACGCCCCAGGATCGTCGCGCCGGAATAGATCACGACGTCGTCCTCGACAATCGGGTGGCGCGGAATCCCCTTGATCGGATTACCTTGAGCGTCCTTGGGGAAGCTCTTGGCACCCAGCGTGACGCCCTGATAGATCCGCACGTTGGCACCGATGATGCCCGTCTCGCCGATAACGACCCCTGTCCCGTGGTCGATGAAGAAGCGCTCGCCGATTGCGGCACCTGGGTGGATGTCGATGCCTGTCAGGCTGTGCGCGAGCTCGGTTATGATCCGCGGGATCAGCGGCACATCCAACCGGTACAGCGTGTGGGCGATGCGCTGGTTGGTAACCGCCCCGATCCCCGGATAGCAGAATATGGCCTCGTCGGGGCTTCGCGCCGCTGGATCGCCCTCGTAGGCCGCCTGCACGTCCGAGGCAAGCAGCCGACGCACCTCCGGCAGTCCCCCCAGGAACGCGCGGGTAATCGCCTCGGCCTTCACGGCGCATATTTCGCAGTCCCCGCAATGATCGCACGCCTCGAAGCACAGGCCGCGCTTGATCTGCTCCCGAAGCAACCTGAGCACGCGATCCAGGGTCGCGCCAACGTGAAATCGCATACTGTCACGCGTCAGATCCGACACGCCAAAATAGCCAGGAAACAAAACGCTTCGAAGCAGTTCGACCACCTCGACCAGCGCGTCCCGCGATGGCAGCAGCCGTTGGCCCGACCCGTTGTCATGCGGGCGTGCCAAGCCGTCATTCGCATCACACAGTGCATTAACGACCGACACCAAGTCCGTGGGCGGCTCCACGCAATGGGGCCCCTGGACATCATTGACCGGATCACGATCCGACACGGCAGCCTCTCTGGCCCCCAGGCTGGGGCATGGTTGACCCGTGAAGTGTAACCCAAAACCCACCCTAGGCAGCGTTGCACCCGTTTCGTGCTAGAATCGCGCGATATGGGACGAAAGATTTCGGTCGCACTTCTCTGGCACATGCATCAACCGCCCTATCTGGAGCCGCGCAGCCGGGTCTTCCTGCTGCCGTGGACCTACCTTCACGGCACCAAGGACTACTACGACATGGGCGAGGTGATCCGACGGCACCCGGACATGCGGGCCAACGTCAATTTCACGCCCAGCCTCCTGGAGCAATTGGACCAATACGCTCGAAACGAGGTGCCCGACCAGACGTTGCTGTTGATGTCGAAGGAGCCCGGGTCGCTGACACCTGCGGATCGCGCCTACCTGCTGCGAACCTGCCTAAGCATTCCCCAGACGATGCTCGGACGGTTCCCGCGTTACGCCGAGCTGGCCCAGATTTACCGGGCACACCAGGAACACGGCGTAGACACGACCGAACACCTGGAACCGCACGACTTCCTGGATCTTATCGTGCTTTTCTTGCTGGCCTGGTGCGGCCCGACGCTGTCACTGGATCCCGAGGTCGTGGCCCTGATTGCCAAGGGACGGGATTTTTCGACGGATGACCGTGACCGATTGATGGCCGTCGGGCGCGAGTTCATCGGCCGAATCGTGCCCTTGTGGCGCGAACTGGCCGAATCGGGTCAGGTCGAACTGTCGACCACGCCGTTCAACCACCCGATCCTGCCGCTGCTGATCGACAATGGAGTGGCGGTCGAGGCGAACCCGGCCACCATGCTGCCGGATGTGCGATTCGAAGCACCTCTAGAGGCCGAACGCCAGGTCGATCTGGGTCTGTCGTACTTCCAAAAAACGTTCGGCTTCCGTCCCAGGGGCATGTGGCCCGCCGAGGGTGCGGTGTCCGAGGCGGCCATCGCGATGCTCGGTTCACGCGGCGTGCAGTGGGCGGCCACCGACGAGGAAATCCTGCGCCGCTCGCTGGGCGGTTCGATGACCCAGGCCGAACGATTCTCGCCCCATGTAAAGCACGGGGTCAGCCTCTTCTTCAGGGACCACTTCCTATCGGATCAGGTCGGCTTCTCCTACAGTCGCTGGTCGCAGGAACAGGCCGTCGCCCACTTCATGACCGAGTTGCGGCACCGGGCGCTTGCCGCCCCCAATGACGACGGGCTTGTGCTGGTCGCGCTGGACGGCGAAAACGCCTGGGAGTTTTACCCCGACGGGGGCTACCCGTTCCTGGACGCCTTGTACACCGCGCTTGTGTCGTCGGACTTCGCGCAGCCAGTGACGCTGTCCGAGCACCTGGATCGCCACGGTCCGGGTATGCCGCTGGACAACTTGGCAACCGGGTCCTGGATTGACGGGGAACTGGCCACGTGGATAGGCGATCCGGACAAAAACCGGGCATGGTCGTTCCTGTCGGCGGCGTGGCAGACAGCCCGAGACACCTTGGCGGCCTCGGACGCCCAGTCCGAGCAAGTACAGACGCTTATGCTACGGGCCGAGGCTTCGGACTGGTTTTGGTGGTTCGGCGCCGGCCACGTGTCGATCCACGAGCGCGAGTTCGACTACCTGTTTCGCCAGAACCTGCGCGCGATCTACGAGGGGCTGGGGGTCCCGCCTCCCGAGGTGCTGGACAAACCGATCGGCCAAGACAAGGGGCGATTGCCGCTGTGCATGCCATCATCAAAGATTCGGCCGACAATCGACGGGCGGCGAGGCGGGTTCTACAAATGGGTCGGCGCCGGGGCATGCGACTTCGCCCAGGGCTCGATTCACCGGCAACAACCTATCGTGACCGGCGTGCGGTTCGGGTATGACGATCAGACGCTGTTCTTGCGCTGCGAAGGATTCGACCCGATGCGCGAATTCTTCGAGGACGATGCGTGGATGCGCGTGATCTTCGCACGGCCGACATCGCAGGAATTCCGCCTACAGCGAGTCAACGGCCGGACTGTGCTTTTGCGTGTCGGGCCGGACGGGAAGGACTCCCCGGTACCAGGCGCACAAGTCGCGGTGGACGATGTCGTCGAACTGGCACTGCCGATCGCAGCGCTGGAAAGTGACGAACACCGGTTTGCAATCGAATTCCACCTCGTGCTAGGTACGAATGGACTCGAGTCGGAACGGTTTCCCTGGGACTCCGTGATCGACATCGACTTCGACCCCGAAGGTTTCGAATTGACCTGCTGGTTCGTCTGACCGCGGACCTGGAGCGAATAGATGCCTGAACTGCGACACGACCCCGTCCAGCGCCGCTGGGTGATCATTTCGACAGATCGCGCCTTACGGCCGCACGACTTCAAGGTGGACCGCGATTTGCCCGAGGCGACCAAGTGCCCGTTTTGCACGGGCCACGAGTCGGCGACCCCGCCCGAGATCGCCGCGTTTCGGAGCGCCCCATCGCCAAACAGCCCTGGTTGGCAGGTCCGCGCCGTTTCGAACAAGTACCCTGCATTGCGCATCGAGGGCGACCTGGAGCGCGCCGCCGCTGGCCAGTACGACCGGATGAACGGGATCGGCGCGCACGAGGTCATCATCGAGACGCCGGAACACGACCGGGACATCAGCGACCTGCCGATCGAACATATCGCCCTGATCATGAAGATGTACCGCGAGCGTTTGATCGACCTGCAGCGAGACCCTCGTTTCCGCTACATCCTGATCTTTCGTAATCGTGGTGCGGCGGCCGGTGCCTCGCTGTCGCACCCTCATTCCCAACTCATCGCGACTCCGGTCACGCCGCGAACCGTCGCAGTCGAACTGCAAAGCGCCCGCGAACACTACGCGGTCAAGGAACGTTGCATCTTCTGCGACATCATCGAGGACGAACTGCGTCAGCATTCGCGAATCGTCACTGTGGACGACGACTTCGTGACATGGTGTCCCTACGCTGCGCGGTTCCCCTTCGAAATGATGCTGGCCCCACGCAAGCACGCTCATGATTTCGCCGCGATGGACGACGCGCTGTTGTTGCGGCTCGCGCGGCATCTGCGCGAGGTGATTTTGCGGATGAAGGAAAGCCTGGATGATCCTTCGTACAACTTCCTGCTGCACACGGCACCGTCGTACCAGATGCAGCGGCGACGGCCAGGCTACTGGTCGACGATCGAGGAAGACTGGCACTGGCACATCGAAATCCTGCCTCGACTGACCAGGACTGCCGGTTTCGAGTGGGGCACCGGCTTCTACATCAACCCCACGGCCCCCGAGGACGCGGCACGATACATGCGGGACGTTAGGGTTGCGGTCACTGAACGCTGACTTCGAACGATTAGCACCGCTTTCCAGCCGACCGCCGCGAATCTTTGTATGATCATCGACTCGACGTGCCCAACGAAATCGCATCGGCGAGGCGGACCGCAAGTTCGTCCAACACCTGGTCGCGGTGTCTGCTGGTTTCATTTCGGATCGAAAGGTCAGGTCCCGCCGGATGCTGTATTGACGCCGCCGGGCGGCGCAGCAGACCGCAAAACGAACCGGATCACCTCTGGGTCGGCGAACACCCGGACCGGCGGCCCCCACCAACCCGTGCCGTTGCTGACAAAAACCTGCATGTCCCCGACCCTGGCGGCACCCGAGACCACGGGATAGACCAAGCGGTTCAGCAACTGGAACGGCGGCATCTGCCCACCATGGGTGTGCCCACTCAACATCAAGTCAACGCCCTGCGCTGCGGCCGCTTCTAGCGCCAGCG
>CAZHDQ010000078.1:0-9225 GCA_964531595.1 uncultured Anaeromyxobacteraceae bacterium | reverse complement strand
GCATCGCGGTGCAACACGCGCACATCGCGCCCCAGGGCCCCACGGATCGCGGCCTCGACGGCTTGACGGCGCAAAACCACCCAGCGAGCAGAGGCCTGGGCTACCGCCACGTCCCCGAACACATCCACGGTCAACCCGGACAGGCGATCACCTTCGCTGTTGGCCAATCGCAGGCAATCCGTGCCGTCGCCAGGAAGCCCCAGCACGCGGCGCAACGCAGTCGCCTGGACCAACCGCGCCGTGACGCACCCGTCGGGATCGTTTGGCACGTCGCCTTCCCGAGCCAACCTCAGGATCCGCACTCGATAGGCGGAATCGGGGTTGTAGAATCCCTGACCGATCGGCCTTCCCGTGTCGTCGACGACCTCGACCCAGGCGCCGGCTTCTGGTCCCCCCTCGACCGCGGCAACCGCACCCGAAAACACTATCGGGTTCCCGTGCCAAAACGGACGCGCCTTCCCCTTGAGCAAACGAATCACGGGCAACTGCATGGCAAGATCCCCTCGCAAATCGGGCGCCTTCTTGGCACCCGGACCAACGGTATCCTACGATCGGCAATGGCTTGGCGCAACGCGCCCGGACGGTCAGAGTCCACCGTCCGCCGCAAACCAAGCTAAGTGAGGCGGGGGATTTGGGACAAAGACGGATGATGCCATGACGGCCGCAACAACCTGCTTGACCGGTCAACAAGGCGCTGCGCAGGCTTGCAAAGCACTGGGCCCCCGGATCACGCCCAGGGTCCCAACGCTGGCGGCCGCATTTACACTGCTCGTTTTGGCCGCCGGTTGCGCCTCGTCATCGGCAACGGCCCGCCGCGACGAATCGAAACCGCCCAGGCGAACGGTTGCAACCACCATCCCTACCGCGACCGCGCGTCCAACCGGTTCCGCAGCATCACAACGTTGCGTAGAACTGCTTCCGGTTATCGAGCGCGTCTCACTGGAGACACGTGTGGAACTGGCGATGCTGGTCGGCATCCTGCGGACCGAATCCAATTTTCGCAACGACGTCACGTCACGAGTCGGCGCCCTGGGGCTTGCCCAGGTGATGCCGTCGACCGCCAAAGCCAAGTGCTGCGGCGACCTGTCTGACCCGTACGAAAACGTGCTGTGCGGAGCCCGGGTGTTGAAGGCGTTCGTCGATTACTACCGTGGTGACCTGATCCTTGGCCTGTCGGGTTACAACGCGGGCCACGCGATGCCAAACCGCGCACGACGAACGCGCGAGATGCCCGCGAACACCGATTACGTCGAAAAGGTGCTCTGGGCTCGCTCACGATATCTGGATCGGGGCTGTGATTTTTAAGTGATGTGCGCCGTCACGTCACCCGTGGTGACGCCAGTTTCACTCGGCGAAGAACAGCAGGTACGCGGCGATCTTTTGCTTCATCCGCTGGGAATCCGTATAGCCGTCGACCGTGTAACGGATCGAGCCGGAACGGCGCACGTTACCATTTGATTCGATTTCCCAGGCGATCGACCCGGACTTCCGGATGTAGCGGCCGTCGATTTCTGCAACGATCGATCCACGTTGCCTGATGTAGCGGCCATCGAATTCGGCCATGATGGACCCATGCACGCGAACGTACCGACCGTCGAACGTCGCGATTATCGCCCCCCGCTCACGCAAATAGTCGCCGTCAATTTCGGCAACGATCGAACCGCTCTTTCGGATGTTGGCCCCCGCCTCGGCAGCAGCAGGGACAACGAGCACCACCAGAGCCAGGAAGATCGCCGCGCGTGACCAAGTCATGAAACACCCCCGTGTAGAGGACACAACGTGCGGCGCTTCTAACCAGTCGACCGCACGATAGCGTTCGACGCCGGCGCATGCGAAATGATTTCTGAACAGGCCGCGCCTACTTCGTGCCCGAGATGTTGCCGGCGATCGCCGTGAACTTCATGCCGATCGAAATCGACTCGGGTGTTCCGTCCAGGTCGCCGTCAATGTCCGTTTCGAGGCTGCCGACGATCATCTGGACCAATTCCACGCCGATCCCGATTTCGTCCCACTTTTCCGGCGGAACTGCGTCGATGGCACTTTCCAGTTGCGCCTTCGGAATCGCGCCACCCAGGATGCCGGCCATCGACGTGACCTTGCCTCCAGACACCGTGACCGTCGCCTCGACCCGCGCCATGTACAAGTCAACGTGCAGGTCGATGCCTTCCATCAACGGCAGGTCAAAGGGGAACGTGTAGCCAATGCCGCCGGCCACCAGTTTGCCGCCGCTAATCTTCGCGTTGTCCAGGGAAACCAGAGGTTCACAGGTTTCATCGTCGATGATCGCACGGTCGACCAGGTAGTTGCACGTCTGGGTCTGGAAGTTGCATGACGCGTTCGCCGGGTCCAGGTCGCCGGCGTAAAACGCCAGGGTATAGGCTTGGCCGTCGGTACGCAGGCCCCGGTGCTCGAACATCAGCATTATCGAGCCTTCCTCTATCGCCTTCTTGATGCCGTCCGCTGCCGCCGGGATGCCGGCCAGCGGCCCCAGCGCGTTGTCCAGGCCGCAGCAGCAATTGTCCGCCGGGGCGCAACCGGGCTTTCCATCCAGGTTCAACGCATTCCCGGTCTGCCCATTGTTTTCGATCTTTAGCGAGATCAGCTTGCTGACGGCCGACGCGAACGTCGGTTGGCACAGGCAGCCCGAGATGTCGTCGGGTTCGCACACGCCATTTTGACAGGTGTCGCCAGTCGAGCATTCCAACCCGTCATCGCACGGTGTCCCAGTCAGGTTCTCGTGCAGGCACTTGCCGTTTTCGCACCAGTCGCGCGTACACTGGTTGCCGTCCGAGCAGTTCATCTGAATGCCGATGCATTCGCCTTCGTCGCACGTATCGCTGACTGTACATGAGTTACGGTCGTTGCAAGCAGCCGTGTTGAACGTGTAGATGCAGCCTTCGCCCGATTCGTCACAGTCGTCGTTTGTGCATACGTTGTCGTCGTCGCACTTCGAGCGGCCGGCCTCGCAGCAGGCGTTTTCTATTAACGTCGGGTAGCAGCCCAGCACCGGGTGGCAGGAATTCACCGTACACACATTGCCGTCATCGCAGTTCACGGGTTCCGACCTGCATTCGCCCTGGAAGCACGTTCCGCGTTCCGTGCAGGCGTCGCCGTCATCACAAGGCACGTCGTTGAGCAGAGTATTGATGCAACCGGTCGCCGGGTCGCATACGTCATCGGTGCATTGGTTGCCGTCGTCGCAGGACGCGTCGGGGGGGATCACGCACATCCCCTGGTTGCACTGGCCAACCTGGCACCGGTCGTCCAATACGCATGCGGGTCCGCTGACCTGGGTGTACTTGCAGCCTTCAACGTCGTCGCACGAATCCTGGGTACATGGGTTGCCGTCGTCGCACCCCTTGGGCACGATCAGTTCCGGAACGCAGACCCCCGCCTTGCAGGACGCTGCTGGGGCCTCCTCGCAGACCTCAAGCACGCCCGCCGCATCGCAGGCATGGCCGTCGGCCGCGCGACTCCATTCCGCCAAGGACTTCGACGGGCGGCAGACCTTGCATACGTCTTCCGGACTGGCCACGCCCTCGTCCCGGCAAAGGCCGTTGATCAGGCACTTACCTGCCTGCAAGACGGAGGCGCAGTTGCCCTTGCCGTCGCACAGATTGTCGGTGCAGGGCCGACCATCGTCTTCGCAACTATAGAGTGTGCCGCCTACGCAAAACAGATCGGCGTCGCACGTTTCCCCGAAGGTGCAAGGATTGCCGTCTTCGCAGGGATCGCCCTCCTGCAGGCAGACCGATTCGACGATTTCGCCGGCGCCGGGGTCTGTCGGTTGGATGCCGTCTTGCCCATAGTCCTTGCCTGGATCGGGCGGGACGCCAGGGTCTGCCGGCAGTTCAACGTCGGGCCGAACGCCATCGTCAGGATCCACCTGGCCTAGGTCCGTGGCATCGTTTCCGATTCTATCCAGCCCACCCAGGTCGTCGACCGGGTTCGCGGCGTCGCCCCCACAGGACACAAACAATGTTACGGCCAGGGCCAGCATCACACGGCTCAACAATCGCATCGGTAATCCTCCCAACACGGCCAGAGGGCCGCGAATACACACGTTACTTCACGTCCCCAGACAATACTGTGTAGGCGGCCCGCCTAAGGACCTCGCGAATCTCGATCGCAATCGCGGTGCCCGGAGGTAGCCCATCCATCATGCCTGACAGGTCGAATTCCGGGATCGGGAAGGACCCCAGCGAATCGCCCGACAGCGCACCCAATAATTCTGGCATCAGCTTGTCGCGAATCAGGGCGCCCAGGGTGTCCTCGGCACCGACCAAGCCACCAGAAAGGCCGGCGATTTCGATGTCGATGAACGTCGGCTCGCGAACCGCAACCGATATTTCCTTGCCAGCGTCCCCGTCGACCGCCACGACCTCGGCATCGGCCTCGAACGACGCATACATCTGCATTTGTACCGGCACGCCGAACAGTTTCATGTCCGCATGGAGGCCCATGTCGCCGGCCTGGAGCGTCAGCAGTCCCTCGTCGTTACAGGCCGTCAGGATCGGCGGCAGCATGAAGTCCACATTCAGGCTCATGTCAGTGATGCCGTAGGCGGACAGATCACTGCCCAGCATGTCTTCTGGGATCGGCATCGTCAGAGTTCCCGACCAGTACAGCGCGTACGAAATCAGGTTAAGCAAGTCATCGTTAAGGCCCAGTTCCAAAGTCGGGGGTCCTGGGTTCGGGGTGCCCGCCGGGAACGACGGCATCAATTCCGGCACGCCGGTCAGGCATGCCGCGCGACCGATCGAGCCCAATGGGTTGTGAGGCGTACCCTTGGGAGCAACGATTGTAGCCGCCATGCCGACCGTGCCACCGGCCGGCGTGAAATCAAGCCGCGACAGTTTCGAAATCAGCGACAACGTAGTCGGAGCACCACCCTCGATGAAGGACTTGATCTCGAAATCCTGGTTGATTGCCAAGCCTGCCAGCGCGTCCTGCAACGGTGCCACGATGGCGTCAATCTGGCCCTGAAACGCGTCGATCAACGAATCCTCCAGCGTGCTTCTAAGCAGCGGAAGAATCAGATCGATTAGCCAGTTGCTGGTATCGATATCCAGTTTGCCCATCGTAACCGCCGAGGCCCCTGGGGTAACAACCGCATCGCCATTGGCATCAACGGACAGACCCAGATTCGCAACGATCTTCAGCCAGTTGACGGTCGCCTTGCCGCTGAAGTCGCCCAACACGCAGAACGTGCCCGACATGTCCGCATAGAACTTGACCACGATGTTATTCAACTGGGCTTCCAGTTTCAGCCCCCCGTCCATCGGCACGATAGACACCCCGATATTGTTCTGGTCGAAGGTGATGTCGGTCACGTTGAACTTGTAATTGCAGCCGAACTCCTTCCCGGTCGCCATCGGGTTGTCGATGAAGGACATCAAGTCCATGGTCTTCAGGTACAACACAATGATGTCGGCGATGCTGTTGGGATTGCCCGTGCGGTCGCCGTCGTCCCAGACCTCCGGCCCCAGGAATAGCACCAACCCGTCCGCGACTAGCGAGGCGTCCGGGTTGTCCACGTCCACTGGGTAGTACTGGGTCGAATAGTAGTAGGACTGGACGACATGGTCCTTTTGTCCCAGGCTGTCGTTGACGTCGACGACGATCGGGTTCATGCCCTGTTCTGAATTGATCGGGAACGTAAACGCCCACATCGGCGGCATCGGCAACACCGGCGTGCCGTTGATCTGGACCATTTGCGGGAACCGCATGTCACCATCCAGGCCGTACTCGATGTGCCCCGTCACAACCACGTCCCGTTCGCCGTCCAGTGTTGCGCCACGGGGCGGATAGTCGATCACGGCCTGGGGTCTGCATTCAGGCCGGTTGTCAACCTGCCGCACGCATCCCGTCGCCGGATTGCAGGAATCGATCGTGCATACAAGATCGTCCTCGCACTGGTCCGAGTGGTCGACACCCGCACAGATGCCCTCGTTACACACGTCGGCGCCGGTACACGCGTTGCCGTCGTCGCAAGGTTCCGTGTTGAACGTGTGGATGCAGCCCCCGCCACCCGGCACGCAGGTATCGTTCGTACAGGCGTTGTCATCGTCGCAGTCGTAGGCCACGGGCCCCGGCATGCAGGTCCCCGCGTCGCAAAAGTCGTTGACCGTGCAGAATTCACCATCGTCACACGGCGCGGTGTTGAACGTGAACACGCATCCCGTCCCCGGCACGCAGGCGTCGTCCGTGCAGATGCTGCCATCATCGCATTCCAGCAGCTCATCCCCGGCGGTGCATTCGCCTCGTCGGCATTGATCCCCGACGGTGCATGGGTCCCCGTCGTCGCATGGATCCGTGTTCGCGACGTGGACACACCCTTCACCAGGCACGCAGAAGTCGTTAGTACACGCGTCGCCGTCGTCGCAGTCCAGGCGCCCTTCCCCGGCGGTACACTCACCGCGCACGCACATATCGCCGACGGTACAATCGTTGCCGTCGTCGCAGGCATCGCTGTTGAAGGCGAACGTGCAGCCAACAGCCGAATCGCAGCCGTCATCGGTGCAATCATTGCCGTCATCGCAAACACGCGATGTTCCGACGCAAGCGCCGAGGGTGCAGACATCGCCCTGCGTACAGGCATCGCCATCGTCACAAGGCACATCCGCCAGATTTTCGTGGCTGCACACCCCGTCCAGACAGGAGTCTTGCGTACATGCATTGCCGTCGTCGCACATCGCGCCCCCGCCGACGCACACGCCCTCGGCGCAGTGATCGTCGCTGGTGCATGGGTCGCCGTCGTCGCATTCCAGCGTGTCGTCAATCGTAAAGCGATCCGTGAATAACGCGGTCATGCAGGTTTGGCAGGGATTTTCAGGGTCGACATCGCCGTCCTCGTAGCAGACGTCGTCGACCAGGCACCAACCCGCCACCATCGTGTGTGTGCATTCACCATCATCGGGACAGGCGTCTTCGGTGCAATCGAGCCCGTCATCGCAGCCAGGGATTGGCGTGCCGACGCAAAAGCCTTCCTGGGTACACTGGTCGTCCGTCGTGCAGGCGTCGCCGTCGTCGCAAGGTTCACCGGGCACGCAGGCAATAACGACATCAGGATCGACTTGGCCGGGATCGCCACCAGGGTCGATCTGGCCGGGGTCCTGGGTCACGTCGCGGCCCACTTCGCCCGGATCGCTGCCAAGGTCAGCGGCAAGGTCGCTAACGACATCGACGCCAGGGATTGTGTCGTTTTCGCCAACAGGCGAGCCGCCGCCCCCGCAGCCCAAAGCTGCCAGCACCAAGACAGATACGATCCCAATCGCCCGCTTCATCGATTCAACCTCCAACGACCTCAGACCCCGAACAGCCTCGGGGCTGCCCGGTTGCCACGCAAATTCTAGGGAATGACCCAGGCTCCCCGCAACGCGAAGTCGTTACGTGAAACCCGCCGTGCATTCCGGGTCTACTTCACGTCCCCAGACACGACAGTGTTACCAATCAACCGGATGATTTCGCGCAAATCAATAGCAATCTTGCTGCCTTCCGGCATATCCGACGAAATCGCGTGCAAGTCGATTTCTGGAATGGGGAAACTGGCCAGGGTCTGTCCCGACAACTGCGACACGAGCAGCGGGACCAGCATTTCCTTGATCAGGTTACCCAGCGTGTCCTCGGCGCCAACAAGGCCGCCATCCAGGCTGGCAATTTCCATGTCAACCCATATCGGCGACTCGATCTGCAGGCCCAGTTCCGGTCCGGTCGGCTTTTCCTCGATGACCAGCCGAGCTTCGGAACTGAGACTGGTGTACAACTGCATCGAAACCGGGATCCCGAACAGTTTCATGGTCGCCTTGATACCGATGTCACCCATCTCCATCATCAACATTTCCATTGGGTTGCAGGCAGACAGGATCGGCGGCAACAGGAAGTCGACCGCCAAATTAAGTTCGCTGATCCCGTAGGACTGAAGTTGCTGGGCCGCGTCGCCGAGCATCTCCGCACCGATATCGAACTTCAGCCCGCCACCGTACCAAAGGGCATAGGTAATCAGGTTGAAGAAGTCGTCGTGCAGGCCCAACTCGATTTCGCCCCTGCGCGGGAAGGTCATGTTCGGTTCGGTGGGCCCCAGGCAACTGGCGCGACCGATGCTACCCAACGGGGTGTAAGGCACGCGCCGAGGAGTGACGACCGTGGCGGACATGCCGATGACGCCGCCGTACGGTTTGAAGTCCAGTGTCGAAAACTTCGTCTTGATCCGCATCGTCACCGACGACGCGCCCGGCAGGAATCCCGGCACCTCGAACGTCTGGTCCAGCGCGAGGCCCTTTACCGCGTCCGCGATGGCGTCCGCAATGTCGCCCGCCATCATCTTCGTGAATTCGTCCTCGATCATTTCGGCGAAGTCGTCTTCGAAGAAATCGATGATCCAGTTCAGCAGGAAGCCCCAGATACCGCCGATGTGGATATCCAGGCCGGACACCGTGACCTTCGAGTTCTTCAGGGTCGCGACCGGTTCGCCCTGCGCGTTAATCGAAAGCATCACGTCGGCCGAAATCACAATATTGCTGGCACTGGCGCGGCCGTCGAAGTCCGGGCACAGGAACCCGCTAACCGGGACGTCCACGTCGGACCGGAAACTCGGAATAACGGCCTTGAAAGCCAGCCCGCCGTTGATTGGCGGCAGGTCGATGCTGATCTTGCCGTACCGGATATTCTTGATGTTGACCTTGTACTTGCACCACCCCGTCTTGCCCGATGCGACCGGGTTCTGGATCAGATTGGCGATGTTCAATTGCTGCACGAACAGCGTCAGGATCGTCGCGATATCGTTGGGGGTCGACGTGTCGTTATCGTCCCAGACATTCTTGCCCAGGAACATCTTGAAACCGTCGAACACCATCGACGCATCAGGGTTGGTCTCGCTGACCGGATACCACTTGGTCGAGTAATAGAACGACTGGGCCACGTGGTCACGATATGTCCACCACGGGTCGTCGGGCGACTGGGTGCGGATGTCTCGCGCGTCGGCGAAGATCGGGTTGATCCCCTGTTCCGCGGTCATCCGGTACCCGCCCAAGGAATCGCCGGTGTCCGGGTCGCGATACGAGAACGTGCCATCGACCGGGTTCGTGATCATCTCGAGTCCGTTGACATTGACCAAGTAACCCAGCCAGTCGTTCTGGGTCTCGATGTGGCCGGTTACCAGGAACTCGCGCGGCCCATTCAGCGTCGCGTCGCGCGTCGGGTGGGCGAGGAGGATCTTCTGCCTGC
>CAZHDQ010000077.1:0-9295 GCA_964531595.1 uncultured Anaeromyxobacteraceae bacterium | reverse complement strand
ACGCCTTTGGTTGCGTAAAGCGTTCCCGCCATGTCCAACCAGAGGCCCTCGGGCTCGACGGCCAGATTGGACGGCTTCGTCAACAGGCTGATCGCAGATGGTTTACCACCCAAGAGTGGTGGAATTTCGAAGGTTTCGTTTATCTCGAACTGGTTCAAGAGGTCGCCCAATGTCTCGTCGATCAGCGTGCCGACCTGGTCTACGATGGCCTGTTCGATCGCCTTGGTGAACGTGTCCACCAGCAGGTCGATCAGCCAGCCCAGCAGGTCCCCGAGCAGCCCCTTGATGTTGACGTTCAGTCCCTGCAGTGCGACCTGGACCTCCTGTGTCTTCACCTGGATCTGCCCGTTGGCGTCCATCCAGAGCAGCACGTCGGTGATCGCGATGATGTTGCTGCTGGACACGCTCCCCGAAACGTCCGGGCACCAGTCGATGATGAAATTGCAAGTGCCCTCGGCCGTCACGTCGATGTGGAAGTTGGGGATCGAGATGTAGACGTTGATCCCGCCATCAAACAGATGGAGGTTGGTCGTCGGCTTGCCGAAGCTCAGGTTCGACAGCAGCACCTTGTAGGGGCCCGCCTCGGCCACCGGATTGGGCAGCAGGGCGCCGATATCCAGCGACGAAAGCATCATCTCGATCAGTGTGGCCAGGTCGTTCGGCGGCGGGTTGTGGTCGCGGTCGTCGATGAAGTCGCGTCCCAGGAAGGCCCTGACGCCCTGCGGGACCAGACCGGCCTGCACGTCGTTCGCCTTGACCGGGTAGTACAGCGAGGAAAAATAATAACCCAGGCCGGTCTCGGTCGTGATGCCGGCGCCGTTCGTGACCGCGACCTTGACCGTATTCAGTCCCTGTTTGATCGGGGTTAGCAGGAACGAGAACGTCCCATCCCCCTTGATCCCGTTGATGGCGTTCTTGTTATTGACCGTGATCGCCGAGATCCCGGTCTCGTCGTCCCCGACATAGCCCCGCAGCGTTACGGAGGGCTTGCCGGTCAGCGTGGCACCGCGTTCGGGAAACACGATCGATAGCAGAGGGCCGCTCCCCTCGACAGTAATGTCCAGGTGGGCGTAAATGTCGGGCCAGGTCTTCAGGCGGAACGTCATCTGGTACTGCCCTTCATCCTTCAGCAGGAACATCCCCGTCGGGTTCTCGGGAATCGGCTGGATCCCGGTGGCCGGCATTATCGTGACGGGATTGGCCAGTTCGGCGTCGGGGATCAGGTTACCGTAGCTGTCGATGGCCTCGGCGGTGACCCGCAGAGTCTCGTTGCGACCGTAGTAAGCCTTCTTCGGGATCGTCTTAAGCGTCAGCGATACCGGGCGGCCTGGCAGCACGACGAGATTTGCAGAGACCAGTTGGAAATAGGACCAGTCCTCGTTTTGGGGTACGCACTTGATCGGATACACGCCGGTCGTAGTGGTCGTGATTGACAGACCCGCCAGTGTCAGCAGCGGGGATGTCATGTACACCGACAGAGGCAGTCCCTTGACCGGATTGTCGTAGAAGTCCAGCGCCGCGCACGTAACTGTGGTGGACTCGCCTGCCTCGATTTCGGACGGTTCGAGGTAGGTGACGATCTTTTTGGGCAGGCCAGAGGTGACCTTGACCTTCTCAGGCGTGGTGTCGACGATCGCGGTGTCCTTTACGGTACAAGCCACCTGGTAAGTGCCTGCCACGGTTAACTGTGCGGACAGTCCGGACACGTTGACTCCGGCGGAAGGCGTGAAGGTAGGAACCAGGTTGTAGGTGATTTCGTTTCCGAACGCGTCCTTGGCCGAGCACGTCAGGGTGACCCGCTCGCCTGCGACCAATTCGTGGGGGTCGACCCCAGTTTCGATCGATATGGCCGCCCCGGGCGACACGACGACGCGGGCCGGAGTGTCGTCCAGCATATCTTCAGCGGGTGCGTAGCATGCCACCAAGTAGCGCGCGGCCTTCGTGAATCGCAAAGTCATGCCGTTTTTGGTAACGCCTTCGGGCAGCGTGGTGTCGGGTGGTGCGTCCTCGGGTGGCGCGTATGCGTCCTCGCCCTGGGCGTCCTCGGACGTGTCGGCCGGTACGTCCTCGACAACCTCCTGGAGCGACACGATCACCTGCACGCCCTGCGGGTCGAAGCCGTAGCCGATGCATTGGACGGTGACTTCGCCGCCTGCCTTGACCGCCGTTGTCGAGACCACGGTGTCGATGCCCGGGACCGGCGGTGCGGTGTCGATGTCGCCCAATGGGCCGTTGTCCGGGTCGGACGTGCCGGAACCACCGCCGCACGCAATTGCGAACGCTGCGAGCGTCAGGGCGATGGTAGTGAGACGCAATGGGGACCGATGCATTAGAAACCTCCGGCAGCGCTTGGAACCGACTTGCGATGCCGCGAATCGGCCGCTACAATTCTACGGGGCCGAGTCCCGGGTAGCAAGCGGGCCTGCGCAGATGTGTGTGCGGGCCTACCGGGTGCGGTCGAACCCCGACGGGCGGGGGCGGGCCGGTCTGGTCCGTCAGGTAATCGGGCAGGCACGTGATGAAGACCGGGTTCCGATGGTTTGCTGTGCTGGTGCTGCTGGCTGGTTGCAGTGGCAGTGGATCCGGGGACGGGGCCGGCGGGCTCGATCTGGCCGCACTCGACATCCCGGACTACGGCGTGGACCCGGACGTAGGGGACGACACGGGCTTCGACCCTGGGGTGCGCCCCGAGGTCGTGGACGACCCAGGCGTGGAAACGGACGTCGACGACGTTGATACGACGGGCGACGCGAAGGGTGATGTACCGGGTGAGATCCCGGAGACCGACGTCCAGTGCGTGCCAAATTGCGAGGATAAGGAGTGTGGGTCCAACGGTTGTGAGGGGCTGTGTGGCTACTGCCCTTACGGGGAAATTTGCAACAAGGAACAGATCTGCCGCCCCTTCTGCGAGCCCCAGTGCGAGGGCAAACTGTGCGGACCGGACGGTTGCAACGGCCTGTGCGGCGAGTGTGACGAAAACGAATACTGCGGCGACGAATTCACGTGCCTTCTCAAGAACTGCGAACCCCAGTGCGATGACCGGGTCTGCGGGCCCGACGGTTGTCAGGGAAAATGCGGCGACTGCCAGGATGGATTTGTGTGCCTAGCGGACGGCCAGTGTACCGAGGACCTGACCTGCCGCGACATCACCGCAGTCGGGACGTGTGTCGGCAATCAGTTGCTCTTCTGCCAGGCTGATGTGCTGCAAAAGGTCGACTGCGACACCAGCCAGGGCCTAGTCTGCGCCTACAGCGCGGCCGGCAACAAGTACGACTGCGTTATCCCCGAGCAATGTACGCCGCAGTGCGCCGGTAAGGACTGCGGTCCTGACAGGTGCGACGGGACCTGCGGCGAATGCGGGGGCGACCAGGTCTGCTCGACTGGCGGCCATTGCGGCGAACCCTGCGACGGTGTCACGGAAAAGGGTGTCTGCCTGGATTCGAATACCAAACTGGCGTTTTGTCACCAGGGGATCTTGTTGATCTGGGATTGCTACAGGCCCGATCTACTTTTCTGCAAATGGAACCCCGAAGCCCAAGGTTATGAAGGGGCCTACGACTGCCTCGAGTGATCACGCCGTCAGTTCTTCCATCTCGCGAGCGTGTCCGCGCCAACGCATCAAGCGGACGGCCGGCGGACCCACCTTGCGATACTCGATTTGGGCGTACGTCAGGTAAGTTCGGGTGCCCAGGTCGCGCAGTTCAAGGCTGACTATCTTGAGCCAAGTGCCTGTGTTCACGTATACCTTGTTGCGGGGGAAACGCGTGATTCGGGCCTTGTGATCGTGGCCCACAATCAGGGCCGAGATGTCTTCCGAGTCCTGCAAGACCTTGACCGCTCGCCGCTCCATGTTGGTGAACAGCGATACCTCCTCGACCAGGATCTGCAACGTCCGGAACCAACCGGCCTCGCGCAGGGCCGGGCCGGAAAAGCGCGCCGCGAACAGGAACGTCGCCATGCGCCATAGCAGCTTCAGTGTGAAACGCAGTTCGAACACCAGGCCCCACAGCAGGAATGTCGACAGTGGGTGGACCTGGTCCAACAGTGGCTGCTCGGCCTTGAAGGGCAGCAGAGCGTGGATCAGCCATCGCGACCCGAACGGCATGTTGGCGATCGGCGTTCCATCTGGCCCGGGGATGATCGATCGGCCGGGCTCGATGCGGTTCAGTGCCTCGAAGTTGTGGCCGTGGGTCACGACGATACCGCTCGGAAGGCGCAGTGTGTCCTGGTCCACATGGAAGACCAGGGTATCCGTGGCTGGAAGTGCGTCGAGTCTTGCACGGATCAGGTGCTGGACCCGCCCGAACGCCAGCTCGACGTCGTGGTTACCCGGGATGCAGGTGATCTTGTGGTCTGGCACCCTCAGAAAGGTCTTCAGCGCGTCAAAGACTCGGGGGTGTCCTCGGATTACGCGGCGCACCTTTTCGACGGCGATATCCTCGGTGACGTCCGTCAGGAACCGGCCACCAACGGGGACCTTCAGCAGATCCATGAAATCACCGTTGATCACGATCTCGACAGGGATTCGCGCGTATTCGCCCTGGGCGTAATGCCGGATCAGTTCCGCCAACCGGTCGTCCTGCCTGAAATCCTCGTAGGGGTTGGCCAGGCCAGGGTGCTCGCCCGGGCCAAGGTGGATGTCGGAGAAGACGATCTTGATTTCCTCGGCCTTAGCTGGGGCCGTCACGATGCACTCCATTGTCGGGCGGGCGACCGCGCCATTTATCGAACTTCAGGCATGGTATCATCGGCCCCGACCGTTTTCAAAGGCCGCCTGGTGGTGGTGGGGAGGGCGCATGCGCCGATACTTGAGGGTCCTGGGAATGGCGCTGGTCCTGGCGTCGCTAACGTCGTGTCGTTCCGGTGGCAGGGACCTTGCGGAGATCGGGGCGACGTTGGACCGCTGCGATGACCCTGCTGAATGCGGGGCCGCCTGGGCGCGTTTGGCAACTTTGGCGCCCGAGAGGCGTGACGCCGATTCGGGGGTTGCGGTCCGCCTCAAGGCGCTGCGGGCCGGGGTCGAATCGCTGGCGGAACTTCCCGAGCCCAACCCCGCGTTTCTGGAGGCGGCCGGAGTCGACATGTCGGGGCTGATGGCAGCCCTGTCCGCCGAGATCAAAGTTTTGTCGTCGAACGCCGTTGCGCAGGACGCCGAACGTGTCCTGGATCTGCTGCGGGAACCATCATGTGCGCATGCCGAGGCCCTGGACCCTGTCGAGGCTGGGGACGGTCCGATGGCGCGCGTTGCATGGCTGGCCCGGCTGACCGTTATTGGGCAACTGGTTTCCGCAGTCGAGGCGCAGCGGGCCGAGGTGTTCGCCGCAGCGGCACGATTGCAGATCGGATGCCGGATGTCGGACCGAGCCCAGCCAGAGGTCGTGTTGGTCGAGGCCAGGAACTTGTTCTACGACCGGGTCGCGGCCTGTCCAGAGACGCCGACGGCCGGGCCAGTGGGCCGATCCTGCGAGGTTGCCCGAACCGTGATGCGCGAGAAGTCGCTGCCGTTGCCATTGCCCGACGTATCCTCGGGCGATTTCTCTGGGGCTGTACTCCCTTCGGGCCACGGGACCGGGCTGCGCCTGACACCGTCGTGGGTGCTGGTGCTCTCGGCCGGCCGCCTGTCGGTGCTCGACCAGAAGGTGCTTGCTCCCGGCGTTCGGACGGCTGGGGAAACGCAGATAGCTGAACTGATCGACCTGCGCCGGCCGCACCGGATCGATGACCTTCAACTGGTCGTCGCCGAGACCCTGAAGACGCGATCCTTGATGGCTTGGGCCGAAACTGTCGACATTTTGCCGCTTGCCGTGGATCAGTCCGCGGTGTTCTCGGACTTGGCCGAAATCCTGGAAGCGATCGTGGCCGAAACGGATGCGCACCCGGTCGTTGCCCTACTGCCACCCGGCTACCTCAACCCGATGTGGCTGCCGCTGAACTACCGCATGTCGTTTCGTCCTTTGCTGGACCCGCTGGGCCAAGTGCGCGTGTTCGCCCAGGCGGGGCCGCCCCTGGACCTGGCGATGACCCCGTTCTCGCTGACAGTCCAAGGCGGCGGACATCCGAAAGTTGCCGAGTTCGGCCGTGGGGGCGATATGGAAGGGATGCGGCGGGCAGACCTTAGGTCGGCCTGGTCACTGGTAGCAGACGAGGTCGGGGAAGGCGACCCCGCGTCCGCGCATTTGTCAGTCGCCTCTGCTGTGCCGGCCGGCCTGCTGTTCCCGATGCTGGACGTGCTGGCTAATCGCTTTTCGCCGCACGCCCTTTCCGACCCGAGTGCTTTCCTCAAGGCGCGCACGCGTCTTGGGCGGGGTGGCCAGCCCCAGTTGATGGTCCCGCTCGTCGTGATCCGCTCCGAGGGCGTTCCTCCGCAGTGATCCCGTGTCCTGACGCCCGTTCCGGACCCGCTCCGCCTCGCGAAGGTCTGCGATTTCCTTACAAACTCTAAGGACATCAGCCGGGCGCCTGCGAATCTGGTGTCGCCGGTTACGGCCGTTCGTGTTCGTCGACCGGATCCACCGGTGTCTCGGGGAACAGCGCACGTATGTCGGTCCGCATCTGGAGCAGGCCGTCACGGTATTTCAGGTCCCCCTTGAATCCGACGGCTTCCGCGAACCGCAGTAATTGGAGGTTGCCAGGGTCAATTGTGCTGTCGAACCATGTCAATCCCCGTCGGCGTGCGGCGTTGGTCAGGCGTTGCAGCAGCAGTCGCGCAATCCCCCGGCGGTGCCAGCGGTCCGAGACCACGATTGCCAGTTCGGCGCAGTCGGCGTCGCAGCACCGGAAGCGGCCGACGCCGACGATAATCCAGCATTCGTCCTGTTGCACGCAGGCTGCTAAAACGCAGTCGATTTGCGCGTTGACCAGTGCTGCCCGTTCGAGTTGGATGCGTGACAGGCGATGCATCGGCGTCAAGAAGCGGTTGTAGACGGTCTGTGGGCTTAGGGTTTCGAAGAACTGCCCCAGCAAAGCGGCATCGTCGGGGCCGACTGCTCGTGTAAGCAAAGTTTCGCCGTCGCGCAGGCAGTGTGTTTCGGTGGCAAGTTGACACACATGGGTCGGCACGCGGGCACCTCTCGGAAACCTGTAGTCGACGCATCCCGGATTCGGGCCGCAGCGACCCAGGGGATAGTCACGACGGGTTCGCCTTCGCCATCTCTTCGTCGCGCAGCACTCGGCGCAGCACCTTGCCGACCGCGGACTTCGGCAGGTCATCGCGGAACTCGACGATCCGTGGCACCTTGTAAGGCGCCAAGCGGTCCCTGCAGAACGCTATAACCTCGTCCTCGGTCAGCGCCTCGCCTGGCTGCACAACAATGAATGCCTTCACAGTCTCCCCTCGCCGCGGATCCGGGACGCCGACCGCCGCCGCTTCCAGTATCTTCGGGTGCTCGTACAGGATTTCGTCAATCTCGCGCGGGTAGATGTTGTAGCCACCGGCGATGATCATGTCCTTCTTTCGACCAACGATGAAGAAGTAGCCGTCCTCGTCCATCTGCGCAATGTCGCCTGTATACAGCCAGCCGTTGCGCAGGCTCAACGCGGTCTCGTCGTCTCGCTTCCAGTAGCCGGCCATGACCTGTGGGCCGGCGAGGATCAGTTCGCCGTCCTCGCCGACTGGCATCTCGCGAATGCCCTCCTCCAGGTCGACGACCCGCGCGTCGGTATCTGGCAGCGGGATACCGATCGACCCCAGCTTGCGCAGCCCGAACAGTGGGTTTGCGTGGGTCACCGGCGAGCTTTCGGTCAGCCCAAAGCCCTCGGTGATGCGTCCTCCGGTCAGTTTCTCGAAGCGTTCCATGACCTCGATAGGCAACGGGGCAGAGCCCGAAAAGCACCCCTTAATTGACGAGACATCGATCCGGTCGATGTGCGGGAAGTTGTTGATCGCGTTGAACATCGCGGGTACCGCTGGGAACATCGTCGGGCGATACTTCTTGATCAGACCGACCAGTTTACCGATATCGCGCGGATTCGGGACCAATACCTGGGTGGTTCCGGTCAGCACTGCCAGGTTCATGCAAACCGTCAATCCGAAGACGTGAAAGTACGGCAGCGCAGCCAGCCCGATCTCGTTGCCCGGTTGCAGGCCCGTGAAAAACGACTCGACCTGCATCGCATTGCGGACCAGGTTGCGGTGGGTCAGCATCGCGGCCTTGGACACGCCAGTGGTGCCGCCGGTGTACTGCAGGTTTGCCAAAGCGGCCGAGTCCTCGGGCATTGGGGGCGGCACGAGCCCTTCATCGTTAAGTAAATCCTTGATCCAGTGCACGTTCGGCTCGGGCTCTACGGTCACCACCAGGCCTGCCTTTCTGCCGACCAGCGGGAAAAGCAGGTTTTTGGGGAAGGGCAGATAGTCCTTGATAGCGGTCACAATCACGTGTTCCAGCGTCAATCGATCGCGGATGGGGCGGATGGTTTTTACCCAGTAGGCGTCCAGCACGATGGCGAACCGAGCGCCCGAGTCGTTGAACTGGTGTTCGACCTCGCGCGCGACGTACATCGGATTCGTCATCACAGCCACGCCACCGGCCCTCAGCACGCCAAAGTAGGCGATGACCGTCTGGGGCAGGTTCGGCAACTGGATCGCGACCCGATCGCCAGACTTCAGGCCTAGGCGCACCAGCGAACCGGCTAGGCGATCCGCGGCTAGGGCCAGTTCGCGAAATGACAGCGTGGCGCCCTCGAACACCGTTGCTCTTTGCCCTGGCCACGCGGCGGCAGCGCGCTGAAGAACCTGCGGCAGCGTCAGGTCCGGGGCATCCAGGGTCTGTGGGGTTCCTTCCTCGTAGTGGCGGAACCAGGGGCGGGAATCCATGTGGTCCTCCTTTTTGACACCGTTGCCCACGCCTCTGTAAGTGACGTCTATTGTATATGGCCATCGAATGGGTTGGCGTCAATCGGGGGTGCAATATGTCCTGGTGGACCGGGCGTCAGCCGAACACCGCGAGCAGGCCGGACGCGGCCACGAGGTTCCACAGGCCGTGGGCAATGATCGGCGCTGCGAGGTCGCGCGTCCGGTCGTAAAGCACGCCCAGTGTGAACCCAATGGCCCACAGGGGCAGCAGGTTGTCCATCGAGAAGTGTGCGACGGCGAAAATCAGCCCCGACAGAGCAGCGGCCCCATACGGCGTCATGTTGCGCCGTAATCGTGTGAACAGGAAGCCTCGGAACAGGGGTTCCTCGAACACCGGGGCCAGCACTGCGACGGCCACGGCCAAGACGGCCAGCGACGACGGTTCGGGGTCAGACACCAACAGCAGCGCGATGGGGTTGTCGAACGGTTCCCCGCCGAGGCCCA
>CAZHDQ010000076.1:0-9331 GCA_964531595.1 uncultured Anaeromyxobacteraceae bacterium | reverse complement strand
CACTGGCTGGATGAACCCGTCGTTTGGAACTCTAGAACCACCTATCCCTTGGCCATTCACCATTCCGATCTCGGCTTAGCGGGGCTACTAATACGCACAAGTCGGTGTGCCTTTTCGCGCCGACCCCTGCCTTGTTCTGCCCGGCTCACACAACCCTTTTCTTGACCACTGAACAAATGTTCAGTAACCTGAGCGATGGCGTAGACAGGTGTCGATCGTGTCCGGACGGGAAGCCATCGCGCGGGTTTTGGAAGACCTGCCCGCAGGTATCGTTCGTTGGGGGGCTGCCCCCGTGGCCGATTTACCCCGGCACCCGACCGGTGTGGCCGTACTGGATGCGGTGCTTGGCGGGGGGTGGCCGGCGGGGCGGCTTTGCACGCTGCGGGCCCAGGCGCCAGGCTTGTCCGGGCGAACGGCCCTGGCGATGGCGACCGTGGCCGACCTGACGGCACGGGGTAGCGTCGCGGCCTGGATCGATGGGGACGGATCGCTGGACGCGGCGTCCTTGCGGGATGCCGGGGCAGATCTGGGCAGGGTGCTGTGGGTCCGTGGTCCGCTGTCCGTCCCGGGGCTGTTGTCCGCGACCGAAGCCGTGATCCTGGCTGGCGGATTTGGCGCGGTTGTCGTCCGGCCGCCCGATGCCCCGGGCTGGGGAACGCACGCCGCGTCGTGGCTGCGCGTGGCGAGGGCGGCAGAGCGGGCGAGGACAACGGTGCTGGTACTGGACCGGGGCGACGTGGCTTCGGCGCACGCGGCGGTACGGGTCGGCGTCTCGGCGGGCGGTGCTGCGTGGCTGGGAACGCGCGGCCCTGGGCAGTTGCTGGCGGGCGCGCAGGTCCGGGTGGCCGGTCCGGGTGGTTCGGCGGATTTGGATCTGTGGATGCCGGCGGCGCTGGTGTTTTTCGAGGCGGTGCCGCTCCGATAGGGGAGCGGGTCGCCGAAATGGAGGCTGGCCGTGCGAGTGACATCGGATGTCCGGGGTGAGTCGCGGATCTTTGCCTGTGTGCTGGCCCCGGGGCTGCCTTTGCAGGCGTTGCGCCGAACCGACCCGGACTTGGCGGCGGTGCCGTTGGCCGTTGTAGCTGGCGAGGGGACCCGGGCCTCGGTGACGCACGCCTCGCGGGCGGCACTGGCGTCTGGTGTGGCGGTGGGCATGACCCCGGTCCAGGCGCGTTCTGTGGCACCTGGGGTCGTGTTGCGAACGGTGTCTGATCGAGTGATCGAGGCGGCCCGCCGGACGTTGATCGATGTGGCGCTTGGGTTCTCGCCGAACGTGGCGCCGTGCGGGATGGATGCGGTCGTGTTGGATGCGCGCGGGGTCGACGCGATGCATGCGACGCGGGGCGGACTGGGGGCAGCGATCGAAGCGGCTGCGGCCCGGGCGGGGTTGTCGGTCCGTGTCGGGATAGCGGCTGGACCTCGGTTGGCGAGGATGGCGGCCCGGGCGGGACCGGGTGTCACGGTGCTGCCGCCGGGGGACGAAACGATTACGGTGGGCAACCTGCCGATCGCAATCCTGGACCCACCACGTGACTTGGCTGCGATGCTAGCGAGCCTGGGTGTGGGGACCGTTGCCCGATTCGCGGCGCTGGGATCTGGCCTTGGGGTTCGCCTGGGGCCCGAGGCGATGGACCTGCAGGCCCTGGCGCGTGGCGTCGATCGGGCGCCGCTGGACCCGATACCGGCCGACGAATCGTTCGTCGAGGCCGTGGACCTTGAATGGACGCTGGACAGCCTGGAACCGCTGTCCTTCCTGCTTTCGGCCGCCGTCGAACGCCTGGTGCTGCGTCTGGAGGCGCGATGCCTGGTCCCGTCTTCGCTGTCCCTGTCGCTGGATCTGGACCCGGCGGGCGTCCACGTAGTTGGGGTGCGCCCCGCCGCACCGACACGGGACGTACGGTCGCTGGTCGGGCTGTTTCGGATGGCGATTGATGCGTCCCCGCCGTCGGCTCCGATCCGGGGGTTCTGTCTATCGGCTACGGGGGACCGGGTCGTTGCGGCACAGGGCGATCTGTTCGGGCCGCCGATGCCCGAACCGGGTGCGTTGGGCGAACTGCTGGGGCGCCTGGCCGCGCTGGCGGGGCCGGATGCCGTAGGTGCGCCGGTGGCGAGCGACGCGCCGAACCAGATTGGGGGCGGTATGGTGACGTTCTCGCCGCGTCTGTTGCCCCAGGCCAGGCCCGGGACCGGGTCGCGCCCGGCGGTTCTTGCGTTGCGCCGGTTCGTCGACCCGCCGGTGGTCGAGGTGCGGACGGCGGGCGGCATCCCGACGACCCTGGCCGGTGCGGGGTTGTCCGGACCGGTTGTTCGTGCTGCCGGCCCTTGGTACGTCGATGCAGCGTGGTGGACGAAACTGCCGCTGGCGGGTGCCTGCTGGGACGTGGAAATCCCTGGACGCGGCCTGTACCGGCTGTGGCACGACCTGGCGCAAGATCGCTGGTTGGTCGAAGGGAGTCTCGACTAGCTTCCCAACACACAAAAACCTACCCCCGGTAATTGGACGGGCGCCAAGTCGTCCAGAGTTTCGCGGTTTTTCGAGGGCGTGTTCATGGCGGTTTACGATCGCGAATACATCGAGTTGCGCACGGCCAGTGCGTTCAGTTTCCTATCTGCCGCTTCCCAGCCCGAGGACCTGGTCAGCCGTGCCGCTGAACTGGGGCAGGGCGCACTGGCACTGGCGGACGCCGATGGGGTCTATGCGATACCGCGCTTCGTAAAGGCGGCCCGGATCGCGGGCGTTCGGCCGATCGTGGGTGCGGGGGTACGGGTGGAATGGGGGGCAGTGGCGTCGCCTGCACCGCTGACGCTCGGTGGTGACGCGGGGCGGCCTCGAACCCAAGCCGGCCGGTCCCGTGAGCCGATCCCACCTTCGCTTCTACTGCTGTGTCGTGATGCGGCCGGCTGGCGCAACCTGTGCGAACTGCTGACCGAGGCGCACGCTGGGTGCGAAAAAGGCCAGACCCGGGTGACGCCCGCGATGCTGGAGCGCCTGTCAGGCGGGCTGGTGGTGCTGGCCGGCGGCCTGGACGGTCCGATTCTGGCAACGGCAAGGGCCAGGGGCCTGACTGCGGCGCGCGACGTGCTGGACCGGTTGGTCGGGATGTTCGGTACGGACAATGTGTTCGTCGATCTCCAGCGGCACGGTGACCCGGTCGAGGAGCACGGCAACCGCTTTCTGGCTGACCTGGCGGCGGATCGCGGCGCGGGATGCATCGCGACGAACGACGTCCGGTACGCGACCACTGACAAGGCGGGCATCCTGGACGCGTTTACCGCCCTGCGCCACGGCGTGACGCTGGACGAGGCTGGGGGACTGCTTCCCGGCGCACATCGACGGGCCATGGCCTCGACCAATGACATGGCCAAGCGCTTCGCGGACCGGCCGGGGATCTTGCGCGCCACCGCCGAACTGGCGGATCGGCTGACGTTCGGGCTGGATGACACGGGCTACCGCTTTCCGCATTTTCCGACCGTGGCGGGCGAGTCTGAGGCTGACCTCTTGGCTGCACTCGTTGACCAGGGGATGCGCAATCGCTACCAAGCGCCGTCGGACCGGGTGGTGCGACAAGTCGCGCACGAACTGGCCCTGATCCGGAAACTGGGCTTGGCCGGCTACTTCCTGTTGGTCGACGACCTGGTGCGCTTCTGCCGATCACAAGACATCCTGGCCCAGGGGCGCGGATCGGCGGCGAACTCGATCGTTTGCTACGTGCTGGGAATCACGGCGATCGACCCGATCGCCTATGACCTGCTGTTTGAACGATTCCTGTCCGAGGAGCGTGGCGAATGGCCAGACATCGATATGGACCTGCCGTCCGGCGACGACCGCGAACAGGTGATCCAATACGTCTACCGGCGTTACGGTAAGCATTCGGTCGGCATGACCGCGGCAGTGATCACGTTCCAGGGGCGACTGGCCGTGCGCGAGATGGGCAAGGTGCTGGGGTTGGACCCGGGGCGCCTTGACCGACTATGCCGTCTGGTAGGCCACTTCGAGTTCTGGGACACGGGCGAGGGCTTCGCCGACCGCGTTGCCGAAGCGGGTATGGACTTGTCGGACACGCGGGTCGCCCGATTCGTCGACCTGTGGAACGGCGTGCGGCACCTGCCGCGCCACCTGGCCCAGCACAACGGCGGCATGGTGATCGCAGGCGGTCGATTGGATCGGACGGTGCCGCTGGAACCGGCGCGGATGCCGGGTCGCACCGTGATCCAGTGGGACAAGGACGACCTGGCCGACCTGCGGATCATCAAGGTCGACCTGCTGGGGCTGGGGATGCTGGCCGCGATCCACGACACGCTGGGCTTGGTCCGTACCCACCAGGGGATTGACGTCGACCTGGGCCACTTGCCGCCCGACGACCCGGCGGTCTACGACATGCTGCGCCGTGCCGACACGATCGGGGTGTTCCAGGTCGAATCGCGGGCCCAGATGGCCACGCTGCCCAGGATGCGGCCCGAGCGTTTCTACGATCTGGTGGTCGAAGTCGCCCTGATCCGCCCCGGGCCCATCGTCGGGAAGATGGTGCATCCTTACTTGGCGAGGCGTGCAGGCCGAGAACCGGTGGTCTACGACGATCCGTGTCTGGAGCCGATCCTGGGACGCACGTTGGGCGTACCTTTGTTCCAGGAACAGTTGATGCGCATGGCGATGGCCGTGGCCGGTTTCTCGGGAGGCCAGGCCGAGGAACTGCGACGCGCGATGGGGTCTCGCCGTTCCCGGGCACGCATGCAGGCGATGGTCGACGATCTGCACCGTGGCATGGTGGCGCGCGGGATCGGGCCCGAGGCGCGCGACCGGATCGTCCGGTCTATCGCGTCGTTTGCGTTGTACGGCTTTCCGGAAAGCCACGCGGCGTCTTTTGCGCTGATCGCGTATGCGTCGGCGTGGTTGAAGGTCCATCACCCGGCGGCATTCTTTGCGGCGCTGCTGAACCGTTGGCCGATGGGCTTCTACCATCCGTCGACGCTGGTCCAAGACGCCGAACGTCACAAAGTCCCAGTTCGGTCGGTCGACGCGGCGGTGTCGTCGTGGGACTGCACGCTGGAACCGGCGACCAACGAAGCGAATTCGCCCGATCCTGACCCGTCGCCGAAGTCATTTCTGGCGATACGGCTGGGCCTGAAGTACGTCAAGGGGCTGTCCCGGTTGACCGGTGACAAATTGGTGGCCGAGCGATCCCGAATGCCGATTGCAGGCGTCACGGACCTGGGGCGCCGGACCGGGGCGTCATCGGCGGAGCTGTACGCACTTGCACGTGTCGGGGCGCTGGGGCCTTCCAGGCGCGACGCGATGTGGCAGGCGCTGGCATTGGAGGCCGATCGAGGGCTGCTGGCGGGCACGCTCCCAGTCGCTACCGACCCAGCGGTGCCTCCGATGGACGCCACAGAACTGGTCCAGGCGGATTTCGATGGGCTGGGATTGACGACTGGAAGCCATCCGGTGGCGTTGCTGCGTCCGTCCTTACAACGATTGCGCGCGACCCGGGCCGCGGATGTGCCGGCGCTTCCCGATGGCCGCCGCGTACGTGTTGCGGGCATGGTGATCGTGCGCCAACGTCCCAGGACGGCAAAGGGATTCGTGTTCCTGACGCTGGAGGACGAGACGGGGCTGGTCAATCTGGTCGTCAAGCCCGATCGCTTCCGGGAAAACCGCGCGACGCTGTCGACGGAACCGTTCCTGTGGGCAGACGGCCTCGTTCAGAATCGCGATGGCGTGCTGACCGTACTGGTGGATCGCTGCGGTGCCCTGGCCGGTGCGGTGCAACACGATGGGCGCAACTTCCATTAGTGCCCTGACACGCAACGTCGTTGCAAACCAAAGTGGTGCTGGTGCCGGCTTCATTGGTGCCCGCACGTGATTCCCGATAGAATGACGAAGCCCGCGCCAGGAGGCCCAAGTTGTCGATTGCCCGATCATCGTTGCCGTTTGCGCTGCTGACCTTGTACTTGGCCGCGGGCTGCGGTGACACCGGCGAAACGACGACTGACGTGCTGCGCGACGGCAATTTGCTTGCGGATCCGGGAACCACTGACGCGATCCCGAACGATCCAGGGAGCTTTGATGTCTTGGATGTCAGGGTGGACTCGGTCATGTCAGACGCGCTCGACCCGGGGCCAACCGACCTCGGCGAACCGCCGTTGGACGATGGCAACGATTCGACCAAACCGATCGGATTGTTCCAGGTTCGCGATCTGACCGACGTTGGTACCGTGCGGGCGATGTGGGCCGCGCCAGGCGGCATTATTTGGGCCGTTGGTGACAAAGGCTTGGTGCTGCGATCCAACGGCGGGGACTTCCTGCCCGCACCGATCCCACCGTCCGATGCCGACCTCTTCGGCATCTCTGGTTCGGGGCCGGCGGTCTTTGTTGTTGGCGCTGGCGGCACGGCCTGGCGGTTGGACGTGTCCGGGTGGACTGACCTCGAGCCTCCGACCGACGTCGACCTGCTCGGAGTCGGTGCGATCTCCGGCAACGATGTGTTTGTAGTGGGGCGTGACGGAACTATCCTGAATCTCAAGGACGGCGACTGGCACGTCCAGCCGACCGGCATCACGTCAGACCTGTACGGCGTCTCGGCGTCGTCGGCCGGCGGCGTCCATGTGGTCGGGGCGTTCGGCGGGATGTTGCAGCGCCAAGGGACCACGTGGGTCCGGACGCAGATCGCCGGGCCTGGTGTTACGCTGCGTGCGATCTGGCGCGGCCCGAACGGCCGGATGGTCGCGGTCGGGTCGGCAGGCACGGTCCTGCTGTACGACGGCCTGTCGTGGAAGCAGCAATTGACCACCGAAACGGCCTCGCCCGCCAGGGCGCTGTTCGCTGTTACCGGGGTGGATGCTGGGGACATCGTGGCCGTCGGCGACGCCGGTGCCATCGTGCAGTACGACGCCGGTAAGTGGCGTATGGCCACGGTCGCAGGACCGTACAATGCGTTCGCCGACTTGCGGGCGGTTGCTGCCACGTCGACTGGCGACGGTGTTGTCCGCATGGTCGCCGCGGGCCGGGATTCTGCCGCGCTCGCCAGGGATGATGGCGACTGGCTGGACCTTGTCCTGGGTGTGACCGCCGACCTGAATGGCATCGATGTAGCTGCGGATGGGGCTGCCGTCGCGGTTGGGGCGGGCGGCCTAGTGCTTACGGTCCGGGAAGGCCGTGTTGGCACGCGTCCGTCCGGAACCGACGCAAACCTGAACGCGGTGTCCGGGCGCTACGCCGTAGGCGACGGCGGGACGCTGCTGGACCTGGGTCTGGACCCCGTGTCTGCGATCCCTGCCGGCACGGAAGCCGACCTGACCGATGTCTGGGAAGACGGCGACGGCGCCTGGATCACGTCGTCCGACGGCTCACTGTTCCGCCTGGAACCCGAAGGAGTGCGGTTGGAGGTTCGGCGCGGTGTGCCGATGACGACGGTGTGCGCATCAGGGGGAAATCGATGGGTTGGCGGGATCGACGGTCGGCTCGAAATGCAGGACGCCGACGGCGAGCGCCTGCTGCCGACGGACAGCGGCTCGAAGTTGCGCGACATGGTCCCTGCGGACGGGCGTGTGATTGCGGTGGGTGACCACGGGCTAGCTCTGGACTGCGGCCCCGCAGATTGTCTGCGCCTGTTCGAGGACCCAGCCACCTTCCTGTACGGCGTGCATCGCCAAGGTGGACGGACAGTAGCCGCCGGCTGGGCCGGCCTCGTGCTGGTGCGCGACGGCAACGCCCCGTTCGTGCCGCTGGACACCGGCACGTTCCGCGTTTTCCGGGACGTCGCTGCCGATCCAGATGGGGCCGTCTGGACCTTTGTTGGACTGGACGGGACACTGGCGACCTGGACGCCGGGGGACGCGCCATGACGCAGGTCGTCGCGGCGATCCGCACGCCTACGCGCCGGTCCCTGCCGCTCCTGTTATTACCGATACTGTTGCTACAACCACTCTTGGCGGAAGGGCTTCCTGCTGCTCCGGCGCCCCCTGCGCCCGTCGAAACGACATTGTCCGCCGCAGATGCCGCCGAGGTTGTTGCATCAATCCTGGGGGCGGTGATTGATGACGTTGTCGAGGCTCCTGACAGGTTCACGTTCACGGTCGGCGGCTTGAAGCAGGGCCGCCCCTGTCCGCTGGATGGCGTCCGCGACGTGCGGTGCGGCGCGTTCACGTTCGCGCCTTCGAGGGTCGTCGTGATGCGTCGGTCGCCGATCGCGGCCCTTTCCGGACACCTGGCGCGCAATCGGGTCGTGGTCGTCGACATGGATTCCGAAAAGGCCGCCATCGCCAGCGGCACCCTGCACGGAGTGTTGGTGTTTCCGACCGAACGCATCACAGCGCGCGCCCGTCCGGCCTTCGCCTGGTACGTCAGTCGCGAAGGTGCGGGACTGGACATTGACCTGCGCGACCTGGATCGGGACGGGGTGCTGGATCTCTTTTACACGTACACCCAGTGGATGCCGGGAGGGGTGCGTGTCGTTTCGCGTGACGTATGGACGTTCATCGAGATGCGGGCGTCCAAGATGCTTTCGTCTGGCGAGAAACTGTCTGGCGTGTCGACCTCGGTGTTCGACGGCGTGCCACTGCATCGCGACGACGACGCTGGCATGCTGCGTGGTGCGTGGCGAATCGTACCTCTGGGTGACGGGCTGCCCTCGGCTGTGGTCGTCGAACAGGCGCACCTGGGGCAGACTGCCGGGTGGGAACTGCATGTGATAGCAAACCTGGGTGGTGGCTGGCGCGAACACCTTGTAGGGACATCGCTTTTCGGGGCTCCCGGCGAGGCCTTCGGTGGGCAAGACGGGCTGGGCGCGGATCCCAACTGCCAGCCTGGGGACGTGACGTCTGACCTGGGACTCGAGGCGCGCCGCCGCCTGCTGGACCTGGAATCTGCCTGCCTCACGGCAGCGTCGGCAACCGGAGGTGGGACCGCCGGCGCGCTGGTGACACTGTGGACCGCCTGGCGGATGCAACTGGCCGGCATGCCTCTTGTAGCCGCCGGCATGGCAGAATCCGCGTCCCGGGATCTGGCTCGTGGTTGGCCCGCGACGTGGTGGCTGTCAGCGCTGATTTCGCTGGATGTCGCCAGGATCGCCCATGCTGCACTCGTCCAGACGTTCACGTCCGGCTGGCAGGGACCGGCGGATTCCTGGCTGGTCGGCGCACGCGCGTTTCCGGCGCTGCTATCGCTGGTGGGCCCCTACGAGGGGCTTCGACGGCGGTTTTTGGACGCCTTGGACGCCTGGACCGCGGTGGGCGATGGCGGACCGCGCTGGGCCACTGGATCCGCCGGGTGAAATGGGCGCCCGTGATCCACCGTCACAATTTTCTACATCTTGAAATCATTGATCATGCCGCG
>CAZHDQ010000075.1:0-9458 GCA_964531595.1 uncultured Anaeromyxobacteraceae bacterium | reverse complement strand
GGCCCGGATCACGCCATCGATAACGACTCGCGCATGCCTAACCCGCTGGATAACCGCACGCATCGTCACCCCGCGCAGGTGACTGGCAAACACACATTGACCAGGCCGGTCACGGAAGAAGCAGTCGTGCCACGGATCTCGGTACAGGTGGGGCTTTCGACCGGACAGTCCAGGTCCGTCTCGCAGGCCGGCACGCACCGCAAATCCTTAGACCACGAAGAGGTGGACAGATTCGCGCATCGCTGGTCCGCGTCGCAGTCCCGGTCATCCCTGCACACGATGCAGGTGCCCAAGGGGCGACAGATCGGCACCACAACAGACTTAGCAGGGTCCTCGCGGGCGATCACCACGCGAGGCGAACAGGTCGCCGCGCCGCCGGCAATCCCCACGCAGTCCATTTCCGAGGCGCAGACCCGGCTGCAATACCCGACGCCCGGGAGACCGGTAGGCACGCAAAGCCCGGTCGCGCATTCCGCGCCGTCCCCGGTCGCGTCGCACGTGGCCCCGACAGGCCGGCCGCCTTCCGGCCGCACGCACACGTAATCTACCGCATCCAAACCCCCGGGCGCACCCGCCCGGACCACCGCGCGGCAGGTCTCACTAGGGTTGGCGCACCAGGCGTCCCCGGCGCAGGAAGCCAGGGACGAGGCACTCGGGACAGGCACGCACCATGACACGTAGCGATCGTCGCCCAACGACAGCGTTCCCGACTGGCTGAAGGGTCGGGCCTCGCAGACCCATCGCACCGTTCGTGAACCAACGGCCGAAAGCCCGGGACAATCGGCCCGGGTCCGACACGGACTGGAACACACACCGGGGGCAGCCACCTGGGGCCGCTCGTCGAGACAGGTCCGCGAGTCGCAGGTTGCACCCGATGCTCCGGCGCCGCACAGGCTACCGGTGGCGTGCGCACCCGCAGGTGGAGTCATGCAGGACAGTTCGATGCGGACCGCATCGCCGTCGGTCAAGGCCCAGGGGGTACACACGCCCGACTCGCAATCGGCCTGCACCGCGCAGGGCGTCCCAGGCGTTCCAACCCAGACGCAGTTCGGGACAGACAAGACGATGTCGGACACACCGTCGCCGTTGAGGTCGGACGGCACATCTACCCGTCCGCACCGCTGAAGCGGCACCAGCGGGCAGTCGGCGTCCTCGGCGCACATCGAACCACAGCGCCCGTCCAGGCAGTAAGCCTCGTTTGCGCAGGGCCGGTCCGGCACGCCGTCGCCCGGCGACACGTCGCAATCCTCGCCAGCCGTTGCACCGCCGGCCACCCGAGGCGCACACCGTCCGACCGTTTGCATCGAAGTCGGCGTCAGCCCCATGGCCCGGTGAAGACAATAGAACCCCGGGTCGCGACAATCCGCATCGGCGGCGCAGTCCCGGGGCGCACAGGCGATCACATTCGCGAAGGGTTCGGCCAGCCGGATCTCGCTGGAGCACGCCCATGCGCTGCAATCCGCATCGTTCGAGCAGGCCCTCCCTGTTCCGCGACAGCGACCGTCAACCTCGCACGCAGCACCGACGGTGATGCATGCATCGTCGCCGTCGCAAGCCTGGCTGCATCCCGCCTCGGAGCAGTTCCACGCGGCGCAGTTTCGGCTTCCGATAGCCCGTATATCGTCCCCGCACTCCCCCGCGAGCGACACGCTGTCACGCGGCGAATGGACGCACCTGGACTCGACGTTGTCGCGGATCTGGACGAAGCCACACGCCTCGCCGTCGACACACTGGGACGACGCCGTGCATGGCGCGAAACTGGCCGACGGAAGGCACATGCCACGCCATCCTCCATCTGCGGTCGCTTCGACCTCGACGCAGGTGAAAACGGTACCGTAGGGCCCGTCCACCACATCGCCGCAGTCACCAACGCCCCCCGAGTCCTCGATTCCATCTGGGAAAGGCGCCCCGGTGCCGTTTTGAACAACATCCGTCGCTACCTTGCAGGGACGACTGCACACGCCGTGCGAACAATCCCCTTCGCGGCACTGGTCGGCCAGGCAAGCGGGCCAGTTGCCATTGCGATAGTAACCATCAACCGTAAACGGGTCGGGAACGAACGGCTGACAGTAGGCATTCGGGCCACAGGCACCACCAAGCGGTTGCTGGGTAGCCTGGAGGATGCATCGCCCACGATCCGCGGAGCACGCAGTCCCGTCCGGACAGGACCCGCAGGTCCCCCCACAACCGTCTGAACCGCATATCTTGTAGTAGCAGTCCCTGAAACAGCCCGTGTCGGTCTTTTCAGGGTCGCCTCCAGGGTCCGCGCCCGGTTCCCAGGCCCCCGGGTCGCCGTGTACAGTGCCGTCGTGCGGATCGGTCCAACCGTCCCACAAAATGTCACCCTGGACCGGAACGTCCTGGTCAGGCAGGAAGTCCGAGAACCATTGGCTGCACCCAGCCCCGGCGATCATGAGGGCCAAGCAGCAATGGACACGAATCGACACGTACGCTCCGGTGTGAGGCAAGCGGCCGAACAAATCTACCAATTCGGCCCCAGCGGGGCAAGCATGTAAGGGTTTGGGTGGGGGCCGGCTTGCTGCGACTACCTTGCTTTGACCAAGGATCGCGTCCATTGCGCCCAGCGCGGCCCCAGTGCCTCCCAGGAGTAGGCATTGCCTGCCGCCATGGCCTCGAGCCGCAGCCGCTCGAGCACCGCCGGATTCTCCCGACACAAGCGTAGCGCTCTTGCCAGGTCAACGACATCGTCAGGGGGACAGAGCAGTCCACCCCCGCGACGACCGAGGGCCTCGGTCATCCCACCGGTCGCGGTCGCCAGCACCGGTAACCCGCACGACCACGCCTCCAACAACACGCGCGGCAGGCCTTCCTCGCGCCCCAACCGCGACCGCCTGGACGGGACAACCAGCAGGTCCGCGGCCTGCATCGCCCGCCTGGCCGCCTCAGGTGCGACCTCGCCCAGAAAGCGGATCGGCGCCCCCAGGTCGGCGGCCAGCGCGCATAGGGTAGTCCTCTCGGGCCCGTCGCCGGCCACCTCCAGTTCGACCCCGGGCACCCGAGCCGCAGCGCGGACCAGGACGTCCACCCCCTTCAGGCCAACCAACCGGCCGACGAACAACAGGCGAAGTGGGCGATCCGCGACTGTCGGGGCCGCCGTGCGCACCCGCAGGTCGACGCCCAACGGGATCACCGTCAACCGATCAGTTGAAGCCGGCCTCCCCGCCGCAACGACCTCCCGCCGGACCGCCTCGGCCACACAAACGGTGCTGCGGGCGGTCGCCAGCACTTCTCCCACGGCCTTACGCAACGGCCAGATTCGCGCAGCCACCGGCGGGCCGGAATGGGCCACAACGCCCAGCGGCTTGCCGGAGTAACGCGAAATCGCCGCCCCGACCGCACCCATCGGCAACAGCCAGTGCGCCACGATCGCATCGCAGAACAGGGCACGTACCGAGGCCTCGACTGCGTACGACACCAAAAACGGCGGGATTGCCAGGGCCGCAGCGGGATCGCGTCGCAGGTTGGCCTCCAGGCCTGCGCCATGAAACCCCCGTGCACGACCTGGAAGCACCGCGGGAAGCATCCGGACCTCCGGTTCGAGCCCATCGTCTGGAAATGGTTCGTCCAACACGTTGTATTCCTCTGATGGCCGGGGCACCGCGACTTCGACCCCGATCCCCTGGCGTATCAGCACTCGAGCCATTTCTCGGACGAATCCACCACGGTGGTCGCCTGGGCCAAACGGATAGGAACTGGTCAGCATCAGTACCTTCATCGCGTACCCCTTCGTCCCGTCGGCCCTAACGCCAGCCGCAGCATCCATCGCATCAATGCGCCCCGGACCAACAGAATCGGGTAAACCCACAAGGCCACCCACGGCCGCAACCCGGAAGGTTCCCCGCGGTACACCGGCCGGACCACGACCTGGGCGATCCGCAGCCCCGCGCCCGAGGCCGCCAGCAACACGTCGTTTGGAAACCCGTAACGGGGGTAGAGCCAGCCCAGGGGGAGGCGCCCCAGGGCGTCCAGGCGCAAGGCCGTATACCCGCACTGCGCGTCCATCAGGCCCCGAAGCCCGCCGGCCAGCCGGGTCAGGAACGTCAGGACCAGGTTGCCCCTGAGGCGCAGACCCGGCATCACATGTGGGCAATCCGGATGCGATAGCCGGTCCCCCTTGACGTAGTCCGCAACTTCGGAGGCGATCGGGGCCAGCAGTCGTTCCATGTCATCCGGATCCATCTGGCCGTCCGCCCCCACCACAACCGCCACGTCGGCACCGATCGCCTGGGCCGTTCGATACCCTGTGATGATCGCCGCCCCGACGCCGCGATTTACCTCGTGGCGAACCACGGTCAACGAAACATTTTCAGCCATCGGCGAAAGTGGCCTGGACGACCCGTCGTCAACCAACACCACACAGTCCACCCAAGGCGGTAGCGACGCCAGGACAGGGTCTAGCAGGAGACCTGGTTCGAATGCCGGAATCACGACGGCGATTTGGAGGCCGGACCACACGGGGTCAAAACTCGAAGGCGACTCCCGCGAGGAATGTGCGGGAGCCCAGGTCCCAGGAGCGGGATGCCCCGAAATCGTCGACCCAACTGAAGACGTATTCCACGAAGATCATCGTGTTATTGACACCCATCTCGACGTCGAACGTCTGCGCCATCTGGGGCGCCAGGGAATCGAGCACGAACGACATGCCGAGCGACAGGTGGCCACCGAAGGTCGCCCCGCGCCCACGGGCACCGCCTGAGCCTCGCGCAACATCCCCGACCCCGTTGGTCACCCACCAGACGTAGCAGTCGATCCCGCCCTTCACGAAGGGGACGAACGGTACGTTGTGTCGCTGCCAGAGCCAGTCGAATCGGTAGATCAGGTCCAGCGACAACGGCACAAGGTGCATCTTGGTCGAGTCCTCTGCCTTTTCACCCGTGGCCAATAGCCCCTTGCCCTTGAACTGCGAGTAGCCGAGCGATGCCCCGACTGCTGCGACGCCGAACCCGGTGAAGAACTCATAATCGAACTCGATCCTGGTCATCAACCGCTGGCTGGTCCCGAAGACATCCCGAAACGGCTGCTTCGTCGAGAACTCGTGATCGATGTTTGGTAGGTAAGGCCCGAACTTGAGCTCTACCAAAACGTTGCGATCGGACTCAGCCGACGCTGACGAGGCAAAAACGGCCATGAAGGCGAAGGCGGCAAGGGTCCCCGTCAACCGGCGGGTGAAACGTCGTCTCACGAGCGCCTCCTGCTTCCGCGAACGACCACCGTCGCCGTGACCACAACCGCCAGGGCCCACAGGACCCCCAGCCCGATCAGCACCCGACCCGCCCATCCTACCGGCGCAGCCAGCGTAAAGCGGGCAAGGCCCACCAGGGGCTTCAGGCCGACGCGCACCACGGCCCGCGCCCATTCGGATGCCGCGATCCCTTCGGCCAGCGGCGGGCTGACCGCGTAGTAGAGCCGGACGAACGCGCGCCCCGGTGCCGTGGTCATCAGCGCCTCGTCACGGAACCGACGCAGCATCCAGACGTCCGGCGCCATGTAGGACCCAAATGCCGCAGTCGCGATGAAGCAGAAACCGCCATCTTCCCGGCCGACTTCGGGTCCGGCCCGGTAGGCTTCGAAAAAGTCCAACACCTCGATAGGCATCGCGCTGGACACCGCAGAAAGCGGGCCTTCGTTATCGTTTAAGTCCACCGCCGTGACGCCGAACCAATATTCGACCTCGTTATCCAGCCCCTTGACCTGGTAGGAACGCCCCGTCACCGCGGACTCGCGCTTTGCAATGGCCGACTTGTTGCCATCCGAAAACGATTCTTTTGCCCAGTAGACGTGGTATTTGAGGTCCGTATCACCCCCATTCGCCGAGTCGGTCCAACTGACGGTCAGGCTCGAGTCACCCTCAGTCGTCTCGCCAAGTTCCGGCGCTGCGGGGGCCTTCAGGTCCACCGTGAAGGAAACCGTCTGGGACGCAACCGCCCCCAGTTCCTTGACGACGATGTAGGCCTTGGTCGCATGCTCGGTACCCGCGTTGCAGTTGCCCCCAGTCAGGTACTCGTAGGGGATCGTAAACGACATGTTGGTATAGGTGGATATCTCGGTTTCTTCCATTGCCAACGTCGGCATGCACGAATCGCCCAGCGTCGTCAGGTCGCTGTCCGAGCAGGTCCCGCCCGGCTTGCTAATTTTGACGACATACACGGCGTCGGCCGCTGGTTGTGTCGACAGGGACCACATGATCTTCACCGAACAACTGGCGTACTTAGCGCAGTCCTCGATGTTGATAACGTGCGTGGCTGCGCCAATCGACTTGCCGATACGGGCGTCGAGGGCACAGTCCGTCCCAGCCCCCTCGATACCGTTGAACTGGAACCCGTTGATCGCCGCGAACGACGAAGCGGGCACCGTCAACGTAACCAGGGCCAGCAAGAAACCCAAGGTGACAATGTGGGTGCAGGCTTTCATGCCGCCTCGATTAAGCAACAGTCGTGCCAGTGCTGCGCCTTCGCAACCCCTTGTTGGGACAGGATGGTCGGCCCCGCGATTCTGGTGAGCCGTTGCCATTTTGTCAATTTCGCCGGTGTGGACACGTCTCGCCTGTCACGCGAGCGGCGCGATCCCGAACAGCCGTTCAGCGATCTGAACCGCGTTCAGGGCGGCACCCTTTCGGATATTGTCAGCGGCCAACCAGAGGTTCGCACCCGATTCGACGGACTCGTCACGCCGAATACGGCCCACCAGCACCTCGTCTCGACCCGACGCATCCAGCGGCATCGGGTAAACGCCCGCCGGTGGGTCGTCGACGACGCGTACCCCCTGAGCGTTTGACAGCAGTTCGCGGATCGCCTCGGCCGTGACAGGGGACTCGAACTCGACGTTGATCGATTCCGAGTGTCCGTTGAGTACCGGTACGCGACACGCGGTCGCCGTGATGCGCAGGTCCGGCAGCGCCATGACCTTGCGAGACTCGGCGACGATCTTCAGTTCCTCGGTGGAATAGCCTCCGCCGGACGCCTCGAATACCTCGACGTGAGGCAGCACGTTGAACGCCATCTGGTGCGGGAAGGCCTTGATATCCATCGGTCGGTGGGACAGCATGGCAACACACTGGTTGATCAGTTCGTCGCCGGCCGCTCGACCCGCCCCGCTAACCGCTTGGTAAGTCGACACGACGACCCGCTTCAACCCGAATTCCTGATGCAAAGGCCACAGCAGCAAGACGAGCGGGATCGTCGAGCAATTGGGGGAAGCGACGATCCGCGGACGGTCGTCCAGCAGGTCACCGTTGACCTCGGGCACGACAAGCGGGACATCTGGATCCATCCGGAACGCGCTGGATTTGTCGACCACCAGAGCGCCCGCTGCCATGGCTCGCGGCGCGAATTCGCGACTGACCGAAGCCCCCGGCGCCGATAGCACGAGGTCAACACCCTGAAAATCGGCGGTGGCCAGGTTCTGAACCGTCACGGGGCGTCCGCGAAACGATATTTCGGTACCAGCGGATCGCCCCGAAGCGTACAGACTCAGTTCCCCAACGGGGAAAGTGCGCTGTTCAAGGATGGCCAGCACCTCGGTGCCGACAATGCCCGTCGCGCCGACCACCGCCACGTTGATCTTTTTAGACATGATCCCCCCTTCGGACACGCAATCACTTTCAGGCCGCAAGGCGCCGGGCCGCGGCAATCGCGAGGCCAAGTTTCAAGATGTCCCCGGGCAGGAACGGCAGCACTCCGATCATCGCGGCGACGCCAGCATTGATGCCGGGGAAGCGCGCAAGGTGCAGCACGCCCAGGGCGTGGATCACCGCAATACCAAGCAGTCCGGCGGCCACAGGGCCCAGACGCCCGCGCAGCGTTGCTACCAGCGGTGCCGCAACCACGAAGCCGGCCAGATAGCCCAGAGTCAGTCCACCGAAGGCCAGCGACGCCATCCCGGCAAACCAAGGCACTCCGGCGGCACCCAGGCCGACGTAGGTGAACTGGGCGACCAGAGCACGACGCGGGTCTAAAAGTAGCCCGGTTAGCAACACGGCGAAGACCTGCATCGTGAACGGCACCGGCCCGAACGGCAGGCGCACGATCGCCTGAGCGCCCAGTGCCGTCGCCAGCACCAATGCGAGGACCGGGCCCCATGTCCCAACCAGCGACGCGGACTCCAAGCGTGGGATCGCCAGGGCAGCGACACGCGCGTTACCTTGTCCAGTCATGCCTCGCCTCCCTGCCTGAGTCGGCGGTACACCCGGTAGTCGATATCCGGGAACAGCCCGTCGCGATGCTCCAGTTGCCCCAGCCAGGTCGCGTCGATCCGATCCTCGCGCACCTGCGCCGCCAGCCGTTGGAATCGCAGCACGTGCTCGCGAATGCGCCGGTGGGCGTAGTCAACCATCGTCCCGGTCGTAATGATAAACGGCCAGTCCGACGACTGGGCCAGCAGCAGTTCGCGGGCGCACTGGTTCAACGCCCGCCGCTGCAGCCCTTCGGCGTCCGGATAAGCGTCGGCCAGATCGATCATCTGCCCGGCGCAGTGGTGCAGATGGCCCAAAATATAGTCGTTCTTGTCATTGACCCACACCTCAAAATAGCCCTTGTCGCCCCAGGAACCGGTCGCGGGCGTCGAAATCTGCTGCATCGGGTGGCGGCGCAGGTACTCGGAAAGGTTGACGCACTCGAAGACATGCTGATCGTAGGCAGACTTGCGAAACAACATCTCCAGGAAGTCCGGCCCCTCGAACCACCAGTGGCCGAACAGTTCTGCGTCGTAGGGCGCTACGACGACCGGCGGGCGCCCCAGGACACCGGCCAGATGCTCGATCTGGCGCTCGCGGTTGAACATGAAGTTCGCCGCGTGGGCGTCGACGCGTTCCATCGCGGCCTTGCGGATATAGGGCTGCTTCGCCGACAGGTCCACGTCGCCGGTGATTCGGTGGTATTTCAACCCGGTCTGTTTGCGCAACCCCGTTGGCTGGACGAACTCGCGGACGTAATCGAACGGCAGGTCGTATCCGACATCGCGATAGAATTCGCGATAGTAGGCGTCCCCCGGGTAGCCTTCCTTGCTGGACCAGACCTGCTTGGATGAATCGGCGTCGCGGCCGAACGCGGCCGGCCCGGCGGGCGTATAGATCGGCGCGTACACCCCGTTTACGGGTAGGGGATTGGCGTACTGCATGCAGTGGGTGTCGACCACGAAGAACCGGATGTCCTCGTCGGCCAGGAATTCCTCGATACCCTCGGTATAGCCGCACTCGGGCAGCCAGATGCCGCGTGGACGCCGCCCGAAATGCCGGGCGAACTCGGAGGCACCGATTTGCACCTGGGCGCGGACCGCCTCGGGGTGGGTCCGAAGCACCGGCAGCAACCCGTGGGTCGCAGCGCAGGTGATCAGTTCAAGGTGCCCCATTGTGTCGAACCGGCGCAATGCACCCACCAGGTCGCAGTGGTAGCGGTTCACGTAGGTGTCCAGGAATCGTTCCAGGCGATCGCGGTAGAACC
>CAZHDQ010000074.1:1271-9468 GCA_964531595.1 uncultured Anaeromyxobacteraceae bacterium | reverse complement strand
GGGTCGTGCATGTGGCGCTTGATCAGGTTTTCCAGGTTCATCGGCAGTGTGGCCGAAAACAGCAGAACCTGCTTCAGTGCGGTCAACGAGTCGAAGACCTTGCGGATGTCTTCGAAGAAGCCGGCAGACAGCATTTCGTCGGCTTCGTCCAGGATGATGGCCTCGATGGTGTCGGTACGGAAGTTGCCACGGCGGTAGTGGTCCAGCACGCGGCCGGGTGTTCCCACGACGATATGGACACCGGCCTTCAGGCGGTCGATCTGTTCGCCGAACCCAGTACCACCGTAGATGCAGACGGAGTGCAGCCCGCCATATCGTCCCAGTCGCTCGAATTCCCCGTGTACCTGGAGCGCCAGTTCGCGCGTAGGGGCCAGGACCAACACCTGCGGCCGCCGGTCTTCATAACGGATGCGGTGGAGGATGGGTAACGCGAACGCAGCCGTCTTTCCGCTTCCGGTGTGCGACTGGACGACCAGATCGCGACCGTCGCGTGCAGGCGCCATGCAGGCGGCCTGGACGGGCATCGATCGCTCGTAGCCGGCCTCGTTTACGGCGCGCAAAAAGGGCTCGGAAAGGCCCAATTCCGCGAATGTGGGGGATTCAGCGACGATTTCTTCAACAGCGATGGCGTTGTTCATTGCGTCCGACACGGCGCATACTTTACAGAAAAGATCGCTGGTTGTCGAGGGCCGTTCGCGCTAGCCTTTGTTCTCTTGCCGATTTCGGCGGCGCGCTAGGGTACACGACCCCTTACAACCGCGATTGCGAGTCCCCCGTGGGGCAATCGCAGCATGTCGTCGAAAGGCAGGCCAATCGCCCGTGTCAGGCCCTGATCGGGCAGTACAATTCCGAAGCGCCAGCCTCGCCAGGCGGTTGCGAGGCGTCGGCCGATCGCATGGAAGATGGTTGCCGGATCCTCGCCTGATCCCAGGCGCAGTCCGTAGGGTGGGTTCATGATCAGTAATCCGCGGTCGGCGCCGGCGTCCACGGGGCCAAGGACCTCGAAGTCGCGGTGCAGAAACGATACGTCGCCCGTGACCCCTGCGCGCCCTGCGTTTGTTCGGGCGGCCTTAAGGGCGTTGTCGTCCCGGTCAGCCCCCAGGATCGTGGAAACCGGCGCAACCCGGGCCGCCAGCGACTTGCGCAGCAGCCATTCCCAGGTGGCTGGACGGTAGGAGGGCCAGCGCTGGAATGCGAATGACCGCGCCGCTCCGGGCGGGGTGCCGGTGGCCATCCAGGCCGCCTCGATCGGGAAGGTGCCTGAACCACACATCGGGTCGACCAAGGGTATGGAACCGTCATAGCCCGCGAAGCGCAGGATGGCAGCGGCCAGTGTTTCACGGATTGGTGCCGCCGTGGTCGCGATGCGGTAGCCCCGCCGGTGCAGGTGTTCTCCAGACGAATCCAGGGAAATGGTCATGCGGTTGCTTTGCAGGCGAATCATCAGGCGCTGGGGCGGCCCTTGAACATCCTGGGCGTCGTCGTCTTCAACGGCCGGGCGAGCGTCGTTTTGTGCGTGCTCGACGGCAGGTGGCATCGGGGCACCGGCCGCGTTCATGCGATCGCGAATCCCGTCCATTGCCTTGGTCTTCAGGAGGCCCGACGACGCCATGCGGGAATCGCGTACGGTGACGTCGATTCGCAGCGGGACATCAATCGGCAGCCACGCCTCCCAGGGCACCCCGCGACACTCGCGTACCACGTCTTCCGGCGCCCGCGCCGTGAATTCGGCCACCCGGACCAGGACTCGATTCGCCAGGCGCAGCCGCAGGTTCGCGGCATATCCATCGGCTAGTCGTCCTCGAAACGCGACGCCGCCGGGGATTGGCTGCACCTCATGAAGGTCCGTTTCGCGTGCCTCGTCGGCCAGCATGTCTTCCAGCCCGGGTGCGCAGGCTGCGAACCACGCGTGTTCCGGTGCGTGGACATGACGCCGCACAGGGCGAGGCCAGGTTAGGGTGTCGTCGTCCTTGATGGGCATGTCGGCCATGCACGCCTCGCAAATCGCGCGGATTCTACATCCGAAACGTCCAAGGCGCAGCGTTCCAAACCAGGGGCTGGACAATCCGAGTTAGCAACCCCATTGTTGAAACGTTCGATATCAATAAATCGTGGAGGTACCCCAATGGCACAAATCAAATTGCATGGAAACCCAATCAGTACGGTCGGCACACTGCCGGCCGTAGGCTCCAAGGCCCCTGCGTTTCGGTTGACGAAAGGCGACCTGTCCGACGTGACCGCCAAGGATTTTGCGGGACACAAGTTGGTCTTCAACATCGTGCCCAGCCTGGACACTGACGTCTGTGCGGCGTCTGCCAGGCACTTCGAAGCTGCTGTCGAACAACTGGCCGACACCGTTATCCTGACTGTGTCCAACGATCTGCCATTCGCGCAGGCGCGCTTTTGCAAAGCCGAAGGCATCGACCACGTAATCGCGCTTTCCCAGATGCGGGACCGATTGTTTGGGCAGGACTGGGGCGTCGAAATCCTGGACGGCCCCCTGGCCGGCCTGCTGTCTCGCGCAGTGGTCGTCACGGACCGGACCGGAAAGGTCGTTTACACGCAGCAAGTCCCCGAAATTCTCCAGGAACCTGACTACGCAGCCGCCTTGGCAGCAGTTCGCTCGGCCGGTTGATCCGAATCGGTGCGCACGGGTCATGCCCACCTTTCCGGACCACTTCCACTTGAAACGCGGCCGGCTTCCTGCTACACGAATCGGTCAAGGGCCCCGCGCAAACGCGTGCGGCCCTCGTCTCGTGAGGGAGCCCGCCCATGGCCGAGATCCCTGGGTCCACCCGAGCCGATCCCGCATCCAAGCGCGACCTGCTGCGCTGGCAGATCCAGATCTTTAGCCTGCTTTGGACCGGTTACGCTTCCTATTACCTGTGCCGCTTGAACTTCGCGGTGGCGCAGCCGTTGATCATCGAGGAATTGGGGTGGTCCGCCGCGCAGGTGGGCCTGATCCCGTCGGTGTATGCAGCGGTGTACGCGGTGGGCCAGTTCATAAACGGCCAACTTGGCGAACGGCTCGGCGCCCGACGGATGATGACTGCGGCCATGGTCATCGCGTTCGCATCGAATATCCTCTTTTCGATGACATCGTCCTACCCGCTGATGCTCCTTTTGTGGGGCATCAACGGCTACGCCCAATCTGCTGGGTGGTCACTGGTCGTCAAGACGATGTCCAACTGGACGTCGCTAAGGCGGCGGGGCCTGATGATCGGGCTGATTTCGACCTGCTATCAGGTCGGAAACGTGTTGGCTTGGCTGCTTGCGGGGTGGCTGGCCGGACGTTATGGCTGGCGTGCGACCTTCTATGTGCCGGCGATGATCATCTTGCCGGTGTCGCTCCTTTTCTGGCTGGGCGTCCGCAACGAACCCGAGGACGCCGGCTTCCCACCGGTCCGCGAGGATTTGGGTGGTGGCGAACCATCGGCGTCGGGCGCCCCGGTTGTGGTCGCTCGCTTGACCTCCGCCGAGGTGCTGCGGTTGACACTGACCAACAGGCTCCTGTGGATCCTGTCGATCGGCTTCTTCTGCGCCAACGCGGTGCGGTACTCATTCATGAACTGGACCGTCACGTACATGAAGGATTTCCACGGACAAGACATCAAGAAGTCCGCGTTCATGTCCGTTGCGCTGCCCTTGATTGGCGCGGTCGGCGCGGTTTCGGCCGGGTGGATCAGTGACAACCTTTTCGGCAAGCGCCGCGCCCCGGTCTGTGCAGTGATGCTTTTGGGGTTGGCGGTCGTCTGCGTCGGATTTGCGTTCGTGCCCAAGGGCGCCTGGGCTACCGCGACCGCGATGTTGGGCTTGGCCGGATTCCTGATCTATGGACCGGACATGCTGATGAGCGGCGCCGCCACTGTCGATTTTAGCCATCCGCGGGCGGCGGCGGCGGCCACGGGGTTCACGATGGCCTCGGGCGCGGCCGGGTCGATCCTGTCAGGTGCGGGCATCGGTTGGCTCAAGGACATCACGCCTGGGCTCGCTGGGACGATCGACGCCTCGGCGCCGTGGCTTTCCCGAATCCTGAACGAATGGACCTTGATCTTCTTCGTACTTGCCGTCATGTCGGCGATCGCCGCGATGCTGATGGTTTCGATCTGGAACGCCAAGCCACGGTGATAGTGTCCCTGCCAGGGGGCAAGACCCGCCCTGGGAGGCCCCGATGCTTCAACGGTTCTTCAAGCTGACTGAACACGGCACGACGCCCGTCCGCGAACTGCGCGCAGGGGTGACGACCTTCTTGGCGATGGCCTACATCTTGTTCGTGCAGCCCGCCGTATTGGCCCAGGCCGGAATGTCGGTCGACAGCGTGTTTCTTTCGACTTGTATCGCGGCCGCCGTCGGCACGCTGCTGATGGGCCTGCTGGCTAATTACCCGATCGCCCTGGCGCCGGGGATGGGCAACAACTTCTTCTTCGTTTTCAGCGTAGCCCTGGCGACGGTGGGCGGTGTCCAGTTGGGATGGCGTGCCGCGCTGGGCGTCGTCCTGGTTTCGGGGGTGCTGTTCCTGCTGATCACGCTATTGGGCGTTCGGCGCATCGTTTTAGACGCGGTCCCCCCGTCGCTTCGCCACGCGATGGGGGCAGGGATCGGGGTTTTTATCGCGCTCATCGGGCTGCAGCACGCCGGGGTAGTAACGGCGGCCCCCGGGACGATGATCGGTCTGGGCGACCTGGCGTCTGCCCCGGTGGGTGTGGCCATGGCCGGGTTGGTGGTGACCGGCGCACTGATGGCTCATGGGGTCCGCGGGGCCATCCTGCTGGGGATGTTTGTCACGGCGGGGCTTGGCTTCGCCGTTGGTGTAGTGCAATTCCAGGGGGTGGCCGGCCTGCCGACCTGGGATTTTTCGGTTTTCCTGGCGTTCGACCTGTCCGGGATGTTCACTTCGTCTGAATTCTGGTTGTTGGTGTTTTTGGCCCTGTTCATGGACCTGTTCGACACGATGGGCACCCTGGTTGCGGTGGGTACGACTGCCGGGCTGGCAGACGAGGACGGCAACCTGCTGCGGGCAGATCGCGCTTTCCTGGCAGACGCGATCGGAACGGTGGCTGGCGCCTGTTGCGGCAACTCCACGGTCACCTCGTACATCGAATCGGGTGCCGGTGTGCGCGACGGGGCACGGACCGGCCTGGCGAACGTGGCGACGGCGGGCTGTTTCCTGGCGGCGGTGTTCCTGGCCCCACTCGCAGCGACTATCGGCGGTGGCTACACCGTGCCGGGGGCAGATCCTGGGATGGTGCTGTACCCGGTGACGGCCCCTGCGTTGATCCTGGTCGGCGCCCTGATGCTGCGGTCGGTTGTGCGGATCGACTGGGAAGACATCGTACTGGCGATCCCGGCGTTCCTGATCGTCGTCGGCATCGCGTTTACCTACTCGATCGCTAACGGCATCGGGTTGGGCCTGGTCGCTTACGCGGCGCTGGCTCTCCTGGCCGGCCGTGGCCGACAGGTCCATCCGGGGCTTTGGGTGGTGGCGGGGCTGTTCGTCTTGCGCTTCGTCGTCTAGGCGCGGTCAGAACACATGGATCGGCCAGCCGCGTTCGCGCGCGATCGGCCAAAGGCTGGTCGGTTCGTTGTGTTGCCCAACCACCAGGGCCTGCCGCGCGTCGATCAGCATCTCCAGGTCGCCCTTGCTGTCGCCGAAGGCCAGATCGGGCCGACGGCCGATGACATTGGCGATCACCTCGACCTTGCCTTCGTTGGCGACCAGCGGTCGCACGGGCTTGTCCGTCAGGCAATCGTCCTCGACGGCCACGGACATGCCGATGACTTGGGCGGGGTCGAATCCCATCAGCCTGCCGCCCTCGGTTACGGTCCAGCGGTTGGTCGCGGACACGATCCAGACCTCGAAGCCCGCATCGGCCAGGCCGCGAACCAGCGCCGCCATTTCCGGGCGGTAATTCGGCCATGCGTGTGCCAATTGGCGCGACCAGCGGACGACATCCTCGACAGGCAGCCCGGCCATCGCGGCGACGGCCCAGGAATAGCCCTCGGCGCGGCTTTGAACGACGTGCGCCTCATATTCGGCATAAACGTCGCGCGTACAATCGTGGTGCGGCAGCAAGCCCCCAGCGATCAACCAACGGAAGAACGCCTCGCCGATGTCCTTGGACCAAAGGGTTCCATCGGCATCGAAGCATGCCAGTGGGGCAGGGCCCGGGGCATCCAGGACCGCTTGTACAGCATCACGGAAGCCGGGTTCAAAGGGCGCGAGCCAGTTCGGGGTCATGTCCACCTCCTTAATCGGGTCGTTTCTAGCACGAGGGCGCGCGGTGTCAACGGAAAACGATGAAGGAACGTGGGCCGTGGGTCAAATCGCCGGGGGATGAAAGCCATGGCCTATTACTTCGGTCACGTCCTGGACGAAGGTGAACGCATCAGGATCGATGTCACGGACCAACTTCCTCGCGATGGCTACCTGCCTGGTTTGCAAGATGATCATCACGACGTAACGCGTGTCGCCGGTGAACGCCCCGGTGCCCGGCAGGATTGTTGCGCCGCGTTCCAGGCGGTCCATTACAACTCGGGACACCTCGTTAGGATGGGCGGTGATTGTCAGCATCGCCTTGTTTGCGTCGATGCCGATGATCGTGCGCTCGATGATCCAAGACTCGATGGCAATGACGATGACCGTGGCCAGCGCAGGTTCTAGTCCATAGACGGCGGCTAGGACCAGGACGACGGACGCGTTCAAGACGAACAGCAGGCCCCCGATGCTTAACGAACTGACCTTTCTCAACGCCGCGGCGATCACGTCGGTGCCTCCCTGGGAGGACCGTGCGCGGAACACAAGACCGGTTCCGAAGCCCGCTACGACAGCGCCAAAAATCAGGTTCAGGTACAAGTCCTTGACCGGGTGCCACTCGGCCATCGGGGCGGTTGCCCACAAGCCGGCCGAAAACCCCACCGTCCCGATTACGCTCCAGACCAGGAAGTCGCGGTGTACGTAGCGCCGGGACAACAAGAAGATCGGGATGTTCATCAGAAACAGGCTGATGCCCGCAGGGACTGGCGTAACGAACGAAATCAGGACGGCGATGCCCGCGACACCGGCCGTCACCAAGTGGGCCGGAACCAGGAACAACTGGACCCCGACGGCAGCGATTAGCGAGCCCAGGGTGATCAGCAATATCCGATTCAGCAGATCCCGATCGATCTTTGGAAACACTGGCCACCTCCAACCCGAAACGGCCGATCCGCTGGGCGGCCGGATGGTACCCGAAAGTGCGTGTTTCGCCTACAATGCTGCCCCGGTGCTGAAAATGGCTAGGAGATGACGCGATGATCGAAAATACCCCGGGCGCGCTGGCGCGGTTGGCGGACGTCGGCGCGTTCGCGTTGGATATGGATGGGACGGTTTACCTGGGCGGGCGCTTGTTGCCGGGCGCAGGCGATTTCGTAAAGCGTTGCCGGGCGGCGAAGATTCCGTTCGCAATGCTGACGAACACCTCGTCGAAAAGTCGTCGCGAGTACGGCGAAAAACTGGCGCGACTGGGGCTTCCGGTGGGCGAGGACGGCGTGATGACGTCGGGTGAGGCGACGATCCGCTACCTGCATCGAGTGCATCCGGGTCGCCGGGTCTACCTGGTTGCGACGCCGTCCTATGAGGCCGAGGTGCGCGACGCTGGCGTGCCGTTGGCGAGTGGCCGAACCGACGCCGATCTGGTCGTGCTGGCATTCGACACCGGACTGACCTTCGAAAAACTGGTTGTACTGTGCGACGTGGTGCGTGACGGCAAGCCGCTAATCGCGACGCACCCGGATTTCAACTGCCCCGTAGACGGTGGCTACATCCCCGATGTCGGGTCGTTTCTGGCGCTGGTCGAGGCGTCGACTGGTACGCGTCCGGACGCTGTCATCGGCAAGCCGAACCGTTTGATGGTCAAGGCGCTGTGCGAGCGGTGGGACCTGCCTGCCGACCGGATCGCTTACGTGGGCGACCGGCTTTACACCGACATCGCGATGGCGCGGGATTCGGGGATGCTGGGCATCCTGGTGTTGTCGGGGGAAACGTCGTTGAAAGACCTGAAAGGCAGTCCCCACCAACCGGACCTGGTCGTCGAGGGCCTTGCCGAACTGGTAGGGTTGCTCGGTTAAGGCTGTGGGCGTTTCGTCGCAACGACTAATGGCCCCCGGCTGGCAGAGCAGTCCCCGGTGTTTGCTAAACCAACTACAGGATTTGCCACGA
>CAZHDQ010000074.1:0-1261 GCA_964531595.1 uncultured Anaeromyxobacteraceae bacterium | reverse complement strand
ATCAAGCGGTGTTCGGTTTGCAGATGGTCGGACCGGTCCCGGTCCAGCAGCAGTTTGAAGAGATAGTTGAACGACACGAAGGACGCCAAGCGCAGTCCGACGGTGCTTTCCCAGTCCACGATGGGATGTTCCCAGTCATGGACTGGTTCCAGCAAATCCAGTTCCGTGGTCGCCAAAACCCATCGCGAAATCCTCAGGGTTGCGACCGCCGTGGCTTCGATGCCGTATTGGGTCGCATTGTCCCGACGGAAGACGTTGAAAACACCTGGGGCGTCCGAGGGGCGGGCGCTCAGTAAGCCGCGCGTGAACAACAGGCGTCCGCCGAAGCCCACGCGCAGGTTGGCGTCGAACCAGTTCGAGGCGACGACAATAAAGCCCAGGCCGGCGCCCCCTTTCAGTTCGGTGGGTGCCAGCGGTTGGGACAGTTCGAACTTGCCCTTGTGGTTGCCCAGGCTGCGTATCGGTTGGTCTTCGCGGTCTACCTGTACGACCTCGGTAGCGTTGTTGAAGTGTACGGTCCCGGGAAACAACGCCGTCTGGGCGCCTACACGCGCGTAGGGGCCGAACCAGGGCACCACCCGATACACGTAGACTGTGTCGAATTTCAATTCGTCCAGGTCTTTCTGGAAGGGTTCGCCCGGCAGCTTGACCTGCTTTTCCTCCATTTTCAGCCGCGTAGAGATGAAGTGCTTCGGTGGCTTGTACTGCAAAAGAAAATCAACGAATCCGCCCAGCGTGAAGCCGTATCCCGAGCGAAACCCCACGAGGTCTGACCGGCGGTTGGCCTCGACATCACCACCGAGCACCAGGTTCAGGCGCAGATCTTTGTTTTTGACGATACGGTCGGGCAGATCGATCTCGCCCGCGCCCATGAACGATCCGTCCTCTTCGTCGATGACCAGCGTCAGCCCGATTTGCTCGCCGGGGCCTACGCGGAACGTGAAGAAGTCGCGACGGGCCTGGAAGTTTTCGCCCAGGCGGATCAGCATGTAGCGGCCTGGTGGCAGGACCCAGGTGCGCACCTCGTCGCCCAGTTCCACGTCCGCGCCCAGTCCGACGCCGACCGACTGGCGGTCGGGCAGCGAAAGTAGTTCATAACTGCCGCGAAACGGCGTGAACCGCTCGTTGACGACCTGGACGACGATTGCCCCCCAGGTTGCCGGCACGACGGTCGTGCGGCCCTCCTTGACCAGAACTCGCCGTCCGATACGCCGGTCCGGGGGGCCAGAACCCAGGCGGATTTCATAGATGCCTGGGTCGA
>CAZHDQ010000073.1:0-9522 GCA_964531595.1 uncultured Anaeromyxobacteraceae bacterium | reverse complement strand
TGCCTCCATGGCCACTGGACGTGGAAACGGGAAACTCCGGCCCGGATCCTCAGGGATGAAGCTGCCCATGTCAACGATTTCGTACGCGCGACCTTTCAGCGCACACGCCCGTCATATCTCCTGATTGTGTGGGAAGGGCTTGACTTGTGGCCCTCGGAGCACAAACCTTGATTTGTCGACTATTTGCGCGGTTGACTCCAGGTGACGCTCGGATAACATCGCCACATTGGTTCGTCGGGAGGAATTGATGAAGACTTCGACCCTGCATCTGGTACCGTTGCTGTGCATCCTGTTCGCAGCCGTGTCGGTTCGTGCTGAACAGACACCGGATGCCTCGCCGCCCGCCGACGGTGCCGCCAAGCCCGGCTGTCCGTGCATGAAAGGCGATTCGGCGTGGCGCACCCGTTTCATGGAAATTCTGGACAAGGGCCCTGCCCGCATCGGCAACGACGTGTTTGACGTGTCGTTTCACACGCGGATCCAGGCGTGGGGCGGCTGGGTTGGCGACGACGCGCTGCTGTCCCAGGGCGACCGGTTGCAGGAATCGGGCTTTAGGCTGCGCCGCGCCCGCTTCGGTATCGACGGTCACCTGTTTCAGACGGTGACTTACATGCTGGAACTGGACGTTTTCGACCAGGAAAAGGCCGGCGGCCCGCTGTACGAGGCGTTCATCGACTGGACCCCGTCGCACTGGTTCGGCATTGCGGTCGGCATGCAGAAATTTCCGTTCGTCCGGACTGAAATGAATTCATCCGGCGGGATCGCCCACCTTGACCGCGCGATCGGCGTCAACGCGATGGCGCCGTCCAGTTCGATGGGCGTTACGGTCCACACCGAACCGTGGAAGGACCATCTGACAATCACGCTGGGCGTGTTCAACGGGTTGCAGCGCCGCGCCAGTTTCTTCCAGGGCTATGAAGGCGTCGGCATCAGCCTGGGCAACAAGTTCGAGCGCCTGTCCTACGTTGGCCGCTTTGACCTGGAGCCGATGGGCCGCATCGGTAGCAGCGAGGTCGACCTGAAGGCCGAAAGGTCGTTTAGGCTGGCTTTGGGCGGCGGCGGTTTCTACAGCAACGGCAAGACCAACGAGATGTACGGGGCGTCTGGCTACGTTCAGATGAAGGCCTGGGGCTTCCACTTCCTGGGCGAGGCTATTTGGGACCATGCTAGGCCCCAGACGCATCCGACGACGACGAACACGCTGGCGACGGAAATCGACCGGGTGGTCGCACACGCGACGATCGGCCACATGATCCTGCGCGAGATGTTGGGCATGTCGGTCCGCGTTGAATACATCAACGACAATATGGATATCGACGATGAGGGCGACCAGATCGTGATCGCGGCGACCCTGGCGCACTACGCGTTCGGGCACCACCTGAAGACCCAGATCGAATACCAGAAGCGCCTTGAACTGCATGGCGTCTCGATGGCCAACGATGCCGTGATCGCGGGCATCCAGTTGGCGTTCTAGGGACCGACGGCCCGTCCGACGGCTTCCCTGGGACCGACTTGAACGCGGAGGATACGATGAATGCCATGCATGCGCGGGGGGCGCGCGAGCTTCTGACCCCCGATCCGGTGCGCCCGGCTAAACGCCTGGTTAAAGGCACCTGGTTCCAGCTGGCCGCCGTGATCCTCGCATTGGGCGGGGCTGCCGGCTGCAACGACGACGGCCTGTTGAAGGCCAAACTGATCGAGCGCCAGGACGAATTGATTGGCGGCCCGTCAGCCAAGGCCAAGATCGGCGACTTTTTGTTGGAAAACGACCAGATTCGGGTAGTGATCGGCGGTCCAGGCCCCGGTTTTTCGGCCGGCGTGTTCGGGGGGACCGTCCTTGACGTCGATCTGCGCCGCTTCGAATCCGAGTACCGCGGTGGTCACGGGTGGGACTCGTTTTCGGAAGCATTCCCGCTGGCGAACCTGCTGGTCGTCAACCCGTCGGACCCGACCGAGGCCCTCCGCCTGGACTCCGATGGCGTACAGATCGATCTGACCAACGGCGGCGTCTTCGTGGTCAAGGACGGCAGCGACGGAGAAGAGGCCGTGGTCCGGGTGACGGGCCACTCGGCATACATGTTCGACGTGATGAAGTTCATGAACCGCGACTTCATCGACAAACTGATCGACCCGATCAGCCTGGGCTCGCTCGGCGAGATGAGCGCCCGCCAGATCGCGGACTTTTTGCCCGGCCTGCTCGGGATGGACGTCAACTTGTTCGGGTTGCTCAACAGGTTGCAGCTCAATTTCGATTTCCAGACGGACTACTCGTTGCGGCCGGGGGAATCGTTCCTGCGACAAAAGACGGTCGTGTTCCTGGCGGCGCCCTCCAATAAGTTGCTGGGCGGGTGCGCGCCGGTGGCATGCGACCTCGAATGCCCCGCCGGATACGTGTTCGCGGAAGTGGATGAGGTCGATCCGAATTTCAATGAGCCCTACAAGCGGATGTGTCCGATCTGCGAATGCGCGGACGACACGGCCGACATGCCGACCTTCAACGAGAGTCGCGACTTCTTCAAGGTGCTGCTGGGCCAGCCCGAAAGTTGGGCTGATCCGATGTGGAAGGGCGGCATCGTGGCCGGTGACTTCCTATTTTACGGCAGCGAGGCCGCGCCGTTCTTGCCGGGTTTCGGCTTCGACATCGACCGCAAGATCTACGAAAACATGTGGCAGGGCGTGGGCACCATGGGCAGCCCGATCGTCGCGGACTGGATCGCTGCGAAGGGCGCGAACGTGTCCTACGCCTGGGCCTCCGTGAACCCGAACGAGTCAGCTCTTTGCCATTCGTATCGCGTGGGCGCGGTTCGCGCGGACCCGTCGAAGGAAGCCGACCTGGTGGATGTTCTGACGGGCAACGGCGATCTCGACCTTGCGCTGAATCTGGCGGCGCGCGACGCGGCGGGCAGGGTGCGCCAATTGGTCGTCGACCGGAAGCCGCTGTTCTTGTCTACGGTCACGACCGGCATCCCGACCACGGCCGACGCGATCCCGGCCTGGCGGGCCCAGGTGCTGTCGGCCCAGGCTGATGCGCTGGCGGCGGCGACGGGTCTGGATGTCGCGGTTGCCGACGAATCGGGGCATGTGATGGTAAACCCCGAGGGCGGTTTCGCGATCGACCTTTTCCCGGCGCACGCGTGCATGCCGTCCAAGGTCATGATCCCGCTGTTTTCGACGTCCGCCACCGCCGTCCTGACGCATTTCACCGAGGGCGACGCGATGAAGGCGGCGTCCGGTGGCACTGGGGTGCGAGACAACCGGCGCAGTTTCCATTACGAACGTTTCATGTCGGTCGGCCAGGGGGACATCGCCTCCGCCGTTGCACCGATCTACGAACTGCGCGGCACTCCGGTTGGACGACTGGCCGGAGATGTGCTGGAAGAAGGGTCCTACAGCCCGGTCAGCCACATTAACGTTTTCGTGGCCCAGGACTACCGGACCGACCCAGACAATCAACCGGTGCCTGCCTCGTGGGCCGAGTACCGCCTAGCCGCGGTTGCTGCGTACGGAAATTCCGGTTTGGTCACACAGATGGAAAGCGATACCGGCCTGGATCGATCGCTGGACGGCAGCTTCGGTGGGCCGTTACCGCCGGGACGCTACTTCGTGTTCGCCCACGATTCTAACCGGGGCGCGTCACCGTTCGCCGCGGTAGAGGTCGCCCAGGGCGTTACTGCGCGCGCATCATTGCGGATCCCCAGGACCGCCCAGGTAGAATACCGGGTAACGGATCAGGCGGGCAACCTTATCCCGTCTAGGCTGACGTTCCAGGCGCTTGACACCGACGGCAAACCGCAAATCTGGACCGGGACCAACGAGCCCGAACTGGGCGATTCGCGGCTGGACCACGGCATCGTGGCACTGGAGCACTCGGCGCATGGCCAGGGCACCGTGTCCCTACCCGCGGGTCGCTACGATGTTACCGTGTCGCGGGGATTTGAGTTCGAAGCAAAGGTCATAAAGGGATTCGAAGTCGTTGCCGGCCGCAAGGTTACACTACGCGCCAATCTGGCCCGCGAAATCGACACCGCCGGGCGGATCTCGGCCGACCTGCACGTCCATGCGCGTGCCAGCACCGACTCGGCGTTGCCCAACATGGATCGCGTCAACGCGGCGCTGGCCGAGGGCCTGGAGTTCTTCACCGCCACCGACCACGATCACATGGTCGATTATATGCCCTACCTGATGCAGGAGGGACTGGAGGGCTTCTTGCAGACGGTGACCAGCGTCGAGATCTCGCCGCTGGAGTACGGCCACTACAACGCGTACCCGCTGAAGTACGACAACACGGCGGGGGCGATCCATGGTGCCCCCCAGTGGCAGGGGCGGACTATGCGCGAGATCTGGGACCTGGCACACACGATGGCCGATGCGCCGGACGATGCGTACGTCATGCAGGTTAATCACCCGCGAGACGGGTTCATGGGGTTCTTTGCCCAGATCGGCATGAAGGGCTACAGCCTGGAGCGCAAGACCCCCGGCATGGAGATGTGCAACCAGGTGCTGGCCGAGGCCCCGTGCGACTTCGACGCGATGGAAATCCTCAACGGCAAGAACATGCAGTACATCCATACCCCGACGGTGGGCGAGGTCGAGCGCCACAATCGGTGCTACCGCGAGATCGTCGCGATGCGTGACACTGCTCTGTTGTCCTGGACGAACAACGGTGCTGGAGCAGTGTGCGGTTGGCTGCAGGCCGACCCGCCAGATTGCGGCCAAGCAGTGGCCAAGGCGGCCGACACGTCCTTGTCCGACGCCGAGCACGGCGATTGGATGATGTTGCGCGACCATTGCACGTGGCACGCCGAGATGCGGGCCGAATTCGAGCACTGCGCCGACGGCATGCCTGACGGCTGGACCGCGGTGGACTGCAAACGGGCCGCTTTGGAAGGACTGAAGCTGCTGGGCGTACGCTACATGATGGAACGGACCCAGGAAGAAAACGACGTCTACTTCGCAACGACCGAGGAAACCGATATCGGCTGCAGCCACCAGGACGCGTGCCGGCCTTGCGTCGGGGCGCTGATCCCGGCCTGCAAAAAAGACTGGTCGCCCGAATGCGTGATCGCCTGTCGCGACCAGTGCCCGACGGACGACATGAAACCGTGTACCGATCGCCAGGAGATGGTCCAGGACTGGTTCCACTTCCTGGACGTTGGCTTCGACAAGACGATCGTCGGCAACAGCGACAGTCACACCACGTCGAGGGAGATCGGCGCACCACGCAACTACATCAAGTCGTCTACCGACAAGCCGCAGGCGATCGACCGGCGCGAAATCTTCCGTAGCATCAAACGCGGGGACGTCGTCGTGTCGTCTGGCCCGTACATCGATTTCACGTTGGTCGACGAGGCCAGCGGACGCGAGGCCGGCTTGGCCGAGATGCTCGACGGGACACCTGACGGCAAGGTGTTGGCGCATATCCGGGTGCAGACACCTTCCTGGTTCCGGGTCGACCGAGTCGAGATTTGGCGCAACAGCCAGTTGGAGCGGCGGTTCTTCCCCAATGCCCCGGTTGCCGAAATCATTGACTTCGATGAGGTGGTGGAACTGCCGATGCCGGCCGTGGATTCGTGGTACGTCGTGATGGCTTACGGGGTCGGGGCGGACGCCAGCCTGTCGCCGGTCTATAAGCGAGCGCCCTACGGGGACATCTTGATATCGACGATTATCGGTCTGGCGCTGGACCAGGTGCTGGCGTCATTCGGGTCGCTGATGGACACGCTGGGGCCGCTGCTGGGCGGGTCGCTGGACTCGCTTACCGGGTCGATCGAGCTGCCGGACAGCTACGTATCCCTGCCGTGGGCCGCGACTAACCCGATCCGTATCGACGTGGACGGCGGTGGTTTCAGGCCGCCGCGCGCGGTTGACGTGGATGGCGACGGGCAGTGGGATCTGCCGCCGTTTTGCTCGAAACCGTGCAACCCTGCGGACGAAAACCCCTGCGGCGCGAACCAGGTCTGCGCCCCGCGCCCGAAGCGCGTCAGCGACACCGGGCCGGACGTCTACGTCTGTTGGATCCCCACCCCGGACCACTGCGTCGGTCTGCAAAAGGTCGCAGGCGTAGAATAGGACCGCTCCCTCCAGTTCCTGCCTTTGATCGCAAACCATTATTTCGTGGCCGTGAAGCTCGATGATGGCGGGTCTTGTTCGGCGTGAACGTCGCTACGACAGCAGTTTCTGCACTGCGTCCAGGGCCCGCTGCAGCGTTGGCTTTATCGCATCGATTTCGACCAGGCTGCGGCCCTGGGCTAGCGCCCGTGGGACTTCTTCGATGAACGGGATTTCGGCGATTATTGAGACACCGGCTGCGGCTGCATAAGCGCGAACTTTCGTGGCGGCATCCGGGTGCAAATCGGCCTTGTTCAGCACGATCGCCGCCGGCACCTTGAACGTCTTGGCGAGTCGCAGCAACCGGTCGAGGTCGTGCGAGGCGGCGACGCCGGGTTCGGTGACCGCAACCATTAGATCCACGCCCGTGATCGCCGCGTGGACCGGACACCCAATCCCAGGCGGCCCATCGATAAAAATCAGGTCTAGACCCTGTTCACCTGCTATCCGGGCACCTTCCTTCCGCACCTGGGCCACCAATTTTCCCGAGTTGTCCTCGCCGACACCGAGCGATGCGTGAACCAGTGGCCCCCAAGTTGTGTCGCGTACGGTCCAGGTGCCGGCTTGGTGTTCGAAAAACTCGATCGCACCGTTGTGGCAGTAGGACTCGCAGACGCCGCATCCCTCGCATGCCAGGGGATCGACGCGGACGGTGCCGTCTGGTGTAGGCTCGATGGCGTCGAACGGGCAGGGGCTGACGCACTGCATGCATCCGATACATTCGTCAGGGTCGATCTGGGCGCGACGACCCGCCACGAACAGGCGGTCATCGTCGTCCTTGCCCGGGAGCAACAGGGCCAAGTTTGCCGCGTCTACGTCGGCGTCAACCGCGACGACAGTCCCCGCAAGGCGCACCAATGCGGCCGCCAGCGAAGTCTTTCCTGTCCCTCCCTTGCCGCTAAGCAACACCACTTGCTTCATGGGGTCCTTCCCTGTATCAGGGGTTCGATACCGGCAGCGATTCCGGCGATCCGGTCCGCGAATCCCAAAACGGTCTCTGCGGCGATTTCGCCGCCCGCGGTAGCGGCGGCGATCTCTCGGTCGAACGGGATCCGGCCCAGCACGGGCACCTGCATGGCCGCCAGGGCCTCGTCCGCGTCCGGGCCCAGGTCGGCCCGGTTGATGATTGCCACGGGCGGTACACCCAGCAATCGGCACATGCGGACTGCCAGATCCAGGTCGTGCAACCCGAACGGCGTGGGTTCCGTGACCAGGACCGCAAGGTCCGCGCCCCGGACCGCCGCGACCGCCGGACATGACGTCCCCGGCGGGGCGTCGACCACCACCAGGTCCGTCGCGGCCGCCGGGCCCACCGTCGCCAGCACTGCGGCGATCACGGGTACGGCGCGGACCTCGCCGACATCCAGGCGACCGTCCACAAACCGCAGGGGGCCGGCGTGTCCCGTTCGCAGGTCGCCGACCTCGCGTTGTACAGCCCGCAGTACCCGTGTCGGGCACGCGTCGATGCAGGCGTGGCAGGAATGGCAGAGTTCGTTGAACACCATGATCCGGCCGACGACGGGTAAAATTGCGTTGAACGCGCAGACGTCTGCGCACCGGCCGCAGCCGTCGCATGGTCCCTCCAACTTGGGGACCTCGACCTTGACCCGCTGTATCGGATCAAATTCGGGCGCCAGAAACAGGTGCCCGTTGGGTTCCTCGACGTCCACGTCGGCGTAGGCGACGTCGGGCCGTTGCTTCGCCCACCACCACGCCAGAGACGTCGCTACCAGGGTCTTTCCCGTGCCGCCCTTGCCACTTGCCACCACGATCCGCATTCGCTTCTCCCTGGCCGCGGGTCGCTAGGCCGACTGGGCTTCCTCGAGCGAACCGCCACGCAGGCGGCCCACCGCGTCACCCACACTGGATTCGGGGCCACAGACGTACATTCGTATGGCCGCGGCCTTCAACGCTGCAAAGGCGTTCGGCCCGAAGCGGCCCGAAATCACCGCCTGCACGCCGGAACGGGCCAGCATCGCGGTAGTCCCGGTGCCCGCTCCGTGGGCGCCACCAGCTGCCGTGTTTTCGATCACCTCGGTTTTGCCGGTATCTTCGTCCAGCAGCAGAAAACGAGGTGCGCGCCCGAAGGTCTGGCACACAGGGGCCATAAGGTCGGTGCCGGTGTCGATCGAAACTGCAATCTTCATTTTTCACCCCCGTGTTCGTGGCCGGCGTGTCCGTGTTCGTGGCCGGCGTCGTCGTGGTCGTGGCCATGTTCGCATGGTGTGACGCCCTGCAGGCCGCTTTTCAGGTATGCGGCGACTGCGTCCCGCACCAAGCCGGAAGCACCGGTGGAAACACCGATCCCGAAGGACTGCAACAGGTCAACGGCGCGCGGTCCCATGCCGCCCGCCAGGAGCACGTTCGCGCCAGTCGAGCGGATAAAACCAGGCAGCATGCCTGGCTGGTGCTGCTCGGCCATCGGATTCACAACGACCCGGCAGGACAGGATTTCGCCTCCCTTTGTGGAGACCAGTGCAAACCCTGCCGCGTGTCCGAAATGTTCGCAGACCTGTGCGTCCAGCCCCCCGTCGCCTTCGACCGGCAGGGCGATCAGTTGCTCCTCGTTCATGCGTTTGGCTCCTTTTGCGCCGGTTGCAGCGCGCCTGCGTCGGTTGTGTTTGCGGATACCGGGCCAAAACCGCGACCCATGCCGCGTCCCTGCCCCATACCGCGTCCCTGTCCCATGCCACGGCCCATGCCGCCGCCTCGTCCGCGCCCGCCGCCCCAGGGCATCCCGCCCCGGCCCAGCCCGCGTCCGCGTGTCCCAATGTCAGCGTCGGCACCGCAGGGGCCCATTCCTCGCCCCGTGCCTGCCCCCTGTCCCTGGGGCCCCGTTCCATCGCGATTCGCCATTGATCACCTCCTGGGGGCAAGCCCCCGAGCGATTGCCAAGGTTGTCCCTGACGGGTAATTATTGGCAAATGCTCACAACAAGTCAATAATCAGACCGTTATTTTTCATTGAGGTCACCAAAGAAATAAGTGATTTCTACGTCTTGCTAGAACGGGGGCCGGCAGACTGGATGCCTGACAGTCGCGGCCGTGCCCGTGCCCGTACCCCCACCCGTGCCCGCGCCGCACCCGTACCCGTACCAGCGCCTACTACATCCCAGTGCCCGACAGTTGTGTCTCGTCTCCTCTCGGCGGATATGGTGCAGCAGGCACACTGCCGTACCCGAGCCAGTGCCTGACAAATGTGTCCCGCCTGCGCCTCTTTCCCGCAGCTCGCACGCGGCCGGCGGCGACGCCTGATGAAATCGGCCCAGGATGTAGGGTCACCCGCGAGGCGTGGCTACAGCATTTCCCTGAACGCGTCCTCGGTCAGCACCGTGACGTCCAGGTCGCGTGCCTTGTCCAGCTTCGACCCGGCATTCTCCCCGACGACGACGTAGTCGGTCCGCGCCGAGACCGA
>CAZHDQ010000072.1:0-9524 GCA_964531595.1 uncultured Anaeromyxobacteraceae bacterium | reverse complement strand
GTACCGCAAGTACACCTGCGCCCAAATCGGCTTGTCGCCTTGCAGTTGACCCTGTTTCGCCGACCTCGGTCATCGGTTTGACGGTGAATTGGGGCATCCTGGCTTCCTTGACACTGCCGGGAGCGGCTGCTATCTACTTTCCGGGACTTCCTGGGGGCCGAATCAATGTGGCGTCTGGCAGCAAGCCTAGCGATGGCGGCCTGGATCACCGCTGGGTGCGGCCCGGTCCACACCACGCAAGCCGTGTCGCTGGCCCAGCGCGAGATTGCAGCCGCACAGGCGGAACATGCCGACGTGGCGTCTCCGTATGAATTCGAGTCGGCCCTGCTGTACCTGGACCGTGCCCGCGAACGCGAGGGGCGCGCCGACTTCGCACAGGCACGGGACTGGGCGAAAATGGCGGCTGCTTTCGCCGCCGAGGCCCGAACCAAGGCGGCGGAAAACCTGCGACAAAAAGAAGTCCGAGAACGTTCCAAGGCCCAAGCCACAGGGGCGCCTGCACCTGGTGACAATGCCCCGCCCTCCGAAGGAGACGTGCCATGAGCCGGCGACTCATACTCGCCGTGCTGCTGCCCCTGACGGTTGCAGGCTGCGTAACCACTTCCCAAGTGCGCGATCGTACTCAGCCCCTTGACCAGTTGTTGGATCAACATTTTGACGCCATGTACGCCTGCGTCCCGCACGAACTGGCCCACGCCCAGACATCCATCGTATTCGCCCGCCACGAGGCGGCACAGGGACGCCCGCTTTCAGCAAACCGGTTCGTCAAGGAGGCCGAGCAGGCGTCGAAGACCGCGTTTCTGGGTTCAAGAAACCCGTGGTGCATGGCGGATCGCGACGGGGACGGGATCCCGGATTCCGTGGACCAGTGCCCGGACGACCCTGAGGATTTCGACGGTTTCCAGGACGAGGACGGGTGCCCTGACCCGGATAACGACGGGGACGGCGTGCCAGACGTCCAGGATCGCTGCCCGATGGAAGCAGGGCCGCGCGAAAACCAGGGGTGCCCCATCCTGGATTCCGACGGCGACGGCGTCAACGACGATGTCGACCGGTGCCCATCGGAACCTGGCCCACGCGAAAATCAGGGGTGTCCCATCCTGGACACCGACGGCGACGGCTTGGCGGACCCGGACGACCGATGCCCACTGCAGGCCGGTCCCGCGGAAAATAACGGCTGCCCGTACAGGTTGATCGAGGTGACCGAAACGCGAATTGTCCTGCACCAGACGGTGTTTTTCCGGACAGGCAAGGCAACCATAAAGCCCGAATCGTTTCCCCTGCTGAACGAGGTCGCACAGGCAATGCAGGACCACCCTGCCCTGCAAGTGCAGATCGATGGACACACGGACTCGGTAGGCAACGACTTGGCGAATCTTCGGCTGTCGCAAAATCGCGCCGACTCGGTGCGGCGCTACCTGATGAGCCGTGGGGTCGCACCGGGGCGCTTGACCGCGGTCGGCTACGGGGAAGACATGCCGCTGGACGACAATGCCACCGAAGCAGGCCGTGCGATCAACCGGCGGGTGGAGTTCCAGATTCTTTCGAAGTAGGCGTACGCAAAGAGGCCCTATGAGACTGACCGAACGACGAATACTGTTGGGCGTTTGCGGGGGCATCGCCGCGTACAAGTCGGCCATGCTGGCACGCGCCCTGATCCGGTCGGGCGCGTCCGTACGGGTCGTACTGACCGCTGCGGGACAACGGTTCGTCGCTCCCCTGACATTCGAGGCGTTGACCGAGCAGGCGTGCCTGACTGACGATGATCTGTTCCACACGGGGGGCGGCGTTTCGCACATCGAAATCGCCCGCACAAGCGACCTGATCGTGATCGCCCCGACCACCGCGACGACGCTTGCGCGACTGGCCGGCGGCTTCGCGGACAACCTACTGAGCGCGGTGGTTCTGGCATCACGGGCACCGATTCTACTGGTGCCGTCGATGCACACAGCCATGTGGGAAAGCAGGCCGGTGCAGCGCAACCTGGGGCTGCTTGAATCGGACCAGTATCACGTCATGATGCCGGAATCGGGCGAACTGGCCTCGGGGGACAGTGGACCGGGCCGGTTCCCTGATATCGATGACATCGTGGATGCGGCGGCTGCCGCGCTGGTGCCCCAGGACCTTGAAGGCCGGCGGTTGGTCGTGACGTCGGGGCCGACGCGCGAGCGGCTGGACCCGGTGCGCGTTTTGACCAATCCATCTACCGGGCGCATGGGCATCGAGGTGGCACGGGCCGCCCAGATCCGCGGCGCTCGGGTACACCTGATCCTAGGCCCCACCGGAGTAACGCCACCCCGTCCGTTGAGCCTGGGGCGCATGGTTGTCACGCGTGTTGTCACGACTGCGGATATGCTGGACGCGACGCGGGCGGCGCTGGGCGATGCCGACGCACTGGTGATGGCGGCTGCGCCGTCAGACGAGCGGCCTGCCCAACCTCGGTTGGACAAAATCCACAAGGAGGATCTGCCGACGACACTGACTTTGGAGCCCACGCCTGACATCCTCAAGACGCTGCGCCCCGAACTGACCGGCCGGGTGGTCGTGGGATTCGCGGCGGAAACGGGTGAAATCGAAGCATCCGGTCGCCGGAAGCTGGCGGACAAGGGCCTGGATTTGCTGTTCGCGAACCCCGTGGACGATACGCGTGGTTTCGGTGCCGAGGTCAACCAGGGCATCCTGCTGGGTCGCGATGGGACCCGGATGGACGTGTCGACGCAATCCAAGTCGGCGGTGGCCGACCTGATCCTGGACCGGGTGGTCGGCCTGCTTTCCGACCGATGAGCCGCCGGGGAGCACCATGAACGATTCGCCACTGTCGATCCACCTCGCGAACACGGTCGCGGCCCTCACGCATTTGCTACGGGCTCAGGCAGGCGGTATTCCGCGATTCGTCCAGCCGCCGAAGCCCGCCGCCGTACCTGAACCGCCCGTGGCGGCCTACCCGCCCAGAAGTCCCGCCGCACCACTGAAAGCCCGTCCCGCCCTCTTTGTCCCAAAGCCAGGCGCCCTACCCCTGCCCGATGACCCGTGGCCGGATCTGGACTTGGCCGCCATCGGCGATATGGTCGCCACCTGCACGCTCTGCGACTTGGCGGGTACCCGGAAGCACACGGTATTCGGTGAAGGCGGGATAAACCCGGCCGTGATGTTCATCGGTGAAGGCCCGGGGGCCGAGGAGGACAAGGCGGGACGCCCGTTCGTAGGCCCCGCCGGCCAGTTGCTGGACAAGATGATCACCGCCATGGGACTGACGCGTGAGCAGTGCTACATCGCAAACGTCGTCAAGTGCCGGCCGCCCGAAAACGCAGTGCCAACCCCCGATCAGGCAGGCCCTTGCCTGCCTTACCTGTTCGCGCAGATTCGTCGGGTCCAGCCACAATTCATCGTGGTCCTAGGCGCCACCGCAGCGAAGGCCCTGACCGGGCGACCCGATGTGTCCATCGGCCGAATGCGCGGGCGCTTTCACCAATTAGGCGACATCCCGATGGTGGTCACGTACCACCCAGCCGCCCTTTTGCGCAACCCGGGGTTCAAACGGCCCGCCTGGGACGACCTGAAACTGGTGATGGCTCGGCTGAACAAAGGAGTACAAGGATGACAAGGCACTCGGCGGGCGTTCGATTCGGGACGCATCGCGTGATCGAACCACAGGGCTGCCTGCCCCAGGCCGCCCAGATTTTGGACAATCGGTTGCCGCTGCACCCGACCGAGATCCTGATCGACGTGGAGGTGCTAAACATCGATGCGGCCTCGTTCACCCAAATGCGCGGAGCCGCCGGTGACGACCCAGCGGCCGTCGCGGAACTGATCCGACACACCGTCGAGACCCGGGGCAAACAGCACAACCCGATCACAGGCTCTGGTCGCATGCTGGTCGGCACGATCGTGCAGATCGGCTCGGACTACGACGGCCCCCTGGAAGCCCCTGTGGGCACGCGCATTGCGACGCTGGTGTCGCTTTCGCTGACACCACTGCACCTACGCGAGATCCGCGAAGTCCGGATGGACCGCGACCAGGTAGTGGTTGCAGGTCATGCCATCCTGTTTTCCAGCGGTATCGCCGCGGTGCTGCCGGATGACCTGCCGCGTGACGTCGCACTGGCCGCTTTGGACGTAGCGGGCGCCCCGGCTCAGACGGCCAAAATGGTCCACCCCGGCATGTCTGTCGGCATCCTGGGAACCGGCAAGTCAGGCCTGCTTTGCGCCGCGATGGCACGGCGTATCCTTGGACCGAACGGGCGCGTGCTGGGCCTCGCCCATCGGCCCGAGTTCCTGGCACCCGCAGTCGACATGGGCTACGTAGACACGCCCATCGTCGCCGACGCCCGAGACCCGATCGCCGTACTTGAAGCGGTCCACGCCGCCACCGACGGCGCACTGCTGGATTTGGTGATCAACACCACGAACATCCCTGGGACGGAAATGGCCACGATTGTAGCAACGCGTTCCGGCGGCATCGCCTACTTTTTCAACATGGCAACGTCCTTCACCGCGGCCGCCCTGGGCGCCGAGGGCATCGGCAAAGATGTGACCCTGATGATCGGCAACGGGTACACGCAGGGACACGCCGACCTTACGCTGGATCTGCTGCGGTCCGACGCCGGCTTGCTGCGGCATTTCAAGGGCCGATTCGGGGCGTGACAGTGGTGGGTGCCAGTGACGCCTATGAAGCCCGATGCCATCGATGTTTCGAACCGGACCTGCGAAATCAGTTGTCGATGGACCTGGCGGATCGCAAGGTATGAGGGAACGGTCAGATCGCGTGCGAAACCCCTTTCCTTTTTGAACGCGGGTTACTACAATCCGGCGCAAACTTGGGTTCCTGGTTGGAGGTGGACTTCAATGAAGCGAGTCGTTGCCCTGACGGTAGCCATGGCATTCTTCAGCCTCGGCTGCTACAACACATACTATATTCCCCGAGAAGAACTAAGCACTCTGCAGCAGCCACCCGAGGCTGGAAAGGCGACAGTCACGGACAAGGGAGGCCAGGGCGTCCAGGTCGATGACGAGACCCGCCTGTTCGTGCGCTCCAAGGGCGGCAAGCGATACCCGATCACGCCGTTCAACTTCAAGATGACCGAGTCCCAGTTGGTCGCGTCCGATCGCGACTACATTCTGGACCTTGGTGAATTGAAGGAGTCCGCCGAGGTCGACCACATGAGCAACTGGAAGACCGGCCTGTGGATCGCCGGCGGCGTTGCTGTCGCGGCCACCATCATAGGTCTTATCGCGTGGGCGTCCGCGACCAGCGGCGGCTCGCAGAAGAGCCAGTGACCACCGGGTCCTCACCCGCTGCCCTTCCTGCCCCCTCGCGTAACCGACTTCGAATCGCGGGATGGGTCGGTTTATTCGCGATTCTCACAGGTATCGTCACTGTCGCGCTGCTGCCTTCGCTGGGCGAACCGCTGGCACGCCGCGCGCTGACCCGTTTTGCCGCACGGTTTTCCGGGACCGTCAGCCCCGGCAGGCTGACGATGGATACGTGGACAACGATCCGGTTGGATCGCCTGGACTGGCAGGACGGGAACGACATCAAGGTTGCGGCGCGCGACGTCCGTGTCCGGCTGGATTTTTGGAGCGCCCTGTTCGGTGGCCCTCCGGTCCGCGAGCTGGCGGTCGGCTCGCTGGCGTTCAGACTGGGCGATCCAGAGCACCCGCAGCCTTCGCCTGGCCGCCTTCTGGACCGCCTACGTCAAGCAACCGGCGCCGGCAAACGGCAGCTTAAGGCACCCATCGATCCGAACCGACCGACACGCGTTATGCCCTCCAGGCGGCCTCAACGGCTGCCGCTGATCCGCCTGGACGCACTGTCGGGCGAAATCCACTGTCAGCCGGTCGACAATGCGCTGATCGAAGGCGGGTGGTTGGAAGTGAGCATCCCTCAGGACGCCATCGCTTCGTGTCAACGCCGCATTGAGGGCGGTCTGGATCTGATGATTGCCGGCGATGCCCCGAGGCACCTGTCGCTGTCCGGGCACATGCAGGAAGACCTGGACGCCCGATTTCTATCGGCTACCAGCACGCCACCTATCGTGTTTCCCCTGGCCAATGGTGAGGCTCGGCTCGGCGGCATCTCATGGTCCGGCGATACCATTAGCCTGTTGAATCCCGCCTGGACGCGGCCCGGCCGGATCGACGCGGATGCCGTCAGCGTTACGGTGCGATGGGATCCTGCGGCTGTCCCCACCGATTCGAACTGGCTTCCCGAAGGCGTCCCTCAGCGGCTCCGCGAGGCATTGAATCGTTTCCCGGTGCGGGAGGTCGATATTCTGCGGCCAACGGTGGTGCTGCGTCGGGCCACAGATTTGGCATCAAGTGCGCCCACGCCAGAGCCTAGGTCCGCCTCGAAAGCCGTCTCGGAAAACGCTGACCTCCAGGCTCGCGCGGTCGCCCGATACACGGCGGTCGAGCGTTCCGTGCTGGCGGCACTTTCTGCAACCGAGGGCCTCATCAAACGCCTTCCAAAAGGCCGCTTGTCGGTCCAGGGTGCCCGGCTGCGATTTGAGGAACCTAACGAAGGGGCGGACGAAGCCTTGAACGCTTTGTCACAGGTCACCTTCACAGTGGTCAAGGAGGACGACGGGAAGGCACATGCGCAGGTCCATTTCGAGACCCCGGAAGGCCGGCCGGGGGACAATGAACTCCAGGCCGGCTACGACCCGACAACGCGGACCCTTTCGCTGACGCTGCGGTCAAGTGCACTGCAGTTGTTCCCATACCGAGGCTTCATGCCACGGGGGGTGACGCCCACCCCCGACAGCCTGCTAGGCCCAGCCGACATTGCCATGACGGCCGTGATCCCGGACACCATCCAGGCTGGTGGCGCGTTCACGGTCCTTGACTTGGCCCTGGTCCTTCCCGCGGTCGCTTCAACGCCAATTCACGCAGTGGATCTGCGACTTTCAGGCAGCCTGGACTGGAACCTGCGAGATGCCCGTTTGGAAACGCAAGATGCAAGCATCGGCATCGGGCGCATCCTGGTGCCATTCACGGCAAACGCGTCCAATCTGCGACAGGCCCCGCGCCTGCGCATCGAGGCCGCGATGACCCGCATGGGCGCCCAGCAAGCCCTGGAATCCGTGCCAGCGGACCTGCTGCCGGCGCTGGAAGGCGTCCGACTGTCGGGAACGGTCGCCGCCTCGGGTACCTTCGACATCGATACCAGTAACCTGGCAGGCATGCGCCTCGATATCGTGCCTGATGTGGCGGACATGACAACCGTTTCGCTGGGAAAGGCGGCCGGTGTAGAATTGTTGAAGACACATTTCCTACACCGCATCGAGCGAAGCGACAAGAGCGTGATCTCCCGAATCGTCGGCGATGTATCGCCAGAATGGGTCTCGCTGGACGCTGTGCCTGGGCACCTCATCGGGGCCCTGACGACCAGCGAGGACGCCGAATTTTTTCGACACCAGGGGTTCTCGCGCGAGGGGATCCGACGTTCCCTCCGGGTCAACCTGGAACGTGGCGGCTTCTATCAAGGCGCCAGCACGCTGTCCCAGCAACTGGTCAAGAACCTATTCCTGTCGCGGGAAAAGACGCTTGCACGCAAGCTTCAGGAAGCGTTTTTGACTTGGCAGATCGAGCAGTACCTGACCAAAGAAAAGATCCTGGAGTTATACCTGAACGTCATCGAGTGGGGACCGGGGGTGTGGGGCATCGGTGGCGCTGCGCGGCACTACTTCGGCAAGGCGCCGTCCGAGTTGACCCTGTTGGAATCTGCCTACCTGGTGTCCGTGATCCCAGCCCCGTCGCGCAATCATGCCCACTGGGAGGCTGGTTCTGTGCCGAAGGCGTTCGAGCAACGCGTCAAACGGTTGGTCCGCGAGATGCAGCGACGAGGCCTGGTCGAGACCTCCGAGGCCGACGAAGCCATCGAGCAGTCGCTGCATCTAGCCAGCCCTAACCGCGAACCGCTGGCCCCCGGCGGGGACGACGACGACATCCCCGACGAAGAGTTCTCGGACTGACCGTCACAGCCCCTCGAACGCCGGCACGATGCGGTCGGCGGCGTGGTGCCCGGCCAGGAACTGGACCGACAGCAAAGCGGACACCCTCCCGATAACGACGGGCCGTTCCATGCCAGCTTCCCAGGCGCGCAGTTCCCGAGTTGCCTGCCGGGCCTTGCCTGTCCGTTCCGCAGACCACGGCAGCGGCGCCTGGTCACGGCGGTCGCGCCCCATCAGTAGGACCACCGCGTCGTCCGAAGCCCGCCAGTCGACCACGCCGCCAACCGATAATTCCGGCGACGCCAGGGTCAGGACCCCTCCGACAAACGAGACGCCGGCGACAGGCGCGGCAGGCTTGGCACCCAGAGGCGGATCCACACGGAAGCCCAAAAAATCCCCAGCGCAGGTTTCGAATTCGTGGTTGAGGCCGACCATCCAAGCGGGCTCGCCCCCCAGACCCTCGACCGGCGCAACGCCTGACACCCGGCGGACACAGGCATCCGCCGCGCGGCGCCCCAGAACCTCCGCCGCCAGGTCACGGTCCGCGAATCCCGGATCCCGCCCGACCAAGCGCCCGGTCTCTAGGCTCACTACCAACAGCGTCCGGGAGGCATACGGATGGGCCCCGCCCAGATAGCCGGACGTCGAGGCCAGCCAGGTCGACACGCCGTCACGCAACCCAAGCGCCGTCAACGTCTCCTTGTGGACGAATTCTGCCGCCATGTCCGGATCGGCTTCGAACGCGGCCGCCACGTCCTCGGCCTCGACCGTTCCCGCCCGAATCGCCTGGCCTCCGAACCCGACCGGTTCCAGCATCGCCAGGTTCGACAAACGGGCCGACCGCGAACCGGGGATATCCCGCGATCGCGCCAGCAGGCCGCGCACCGCTCCGTCGCCAGTCACCATCACCAGCGCCGGGGTCCTGCGGATGGCCAAATCGCCCCCGCCTGGCCGCGAGGAGACCAGGAACGAACCTTCCGGGGTAGCCACCAGCAGCCAGGGCCTGACGGGTGCAAGGCCGCCCGGTTCCGGTGCAATCGGCGACACCACCGTTGGCGCGGCCGCTTCCGGTTCCGGCACCGTACCCGGGGCGACGACCTTTGGATACGGTGTCTTCTCGCGGCAGCCCGGGACGACGCACAGCAGCAGGACCGCACAAAAGCACGGTACCCGATTCCCCCATCTCATCGCGACTCCCATCCGGCCAACTCGCCCGGCGTTGGGCCGGGGACGTTCGCGGCCCGCACTGCCCTGACTATCGCCCGTTCCATCGCGCGGCGCCCCCCGATCCCGACCTGGTGGGCATCGGCTGGTCGATCCCCGGAAGCCCCCAGAAACACGACATCACCGTCCACCCCGGTCCAGCAGGGACGCAGGCATTCGGGCATCGCAACGGCCGCCAGCGCCGCCGCCCGGGTACAACCCACGCCGTCCAGAGTCCCGTTGGTCAGGATCACACCGATCGTGGTGTTCTGACCTGCGGTGCCAGGGGCAAGGCCCATCCAGCCGGCGGCCAGGGCATCTTCCGCGTCGACGAATCCCCCAGCGCCGTCCCGCGCCCCAGCAATGAAC
>CAZHDQ010000071.1:0-9573 GCA_964531595.1 uncultured Anaeromyxobacteraceae bacterium | reverse complement strand
ACCCGTCGTGCAGTTTTGCCTCGGGTGTACGGTCGTTCGCCTCGTCGCCGGCCGCTGAATCTGATTCAGGTGTGGTGTTCGCCGCATCCTTTTTCGTTCGCCGCTTCTTTTTCGGTGCGTCGTCGCGCGCGGCCCGTGGGTCCAGTACCTTCCAGCCCACCTGGGTGACAACCGTGCCGGACGCGCGGAACAAGTCTACCGCGTCATCGGACGCGACCCGGGTGACGACCGTCGTAACGCGGGTCTTGTAGTCGTCGTGCCATGCCATGAGCAGTCGCCGGCAGACCAGGTCATAGACGCCGGCCTCGTCGGTCGAAAGCGAACGTCCGGCGGGGTCGACCGAGGTCGGGATGATCGCGTGGTGGTCGGTCACCTTGGCGTCGTCCACGAAACGGGCCGACAGCGGCCCCCCGGAGCCCGGTGCCACCATGCCAGGGTAGCGGGGAGCGACCACCCTCAGGGCCGTGCCGAGCCGCCGGGCGACATCGGCGGACAGGTGTCGGCTGTCGGTCCGTGGATAGGTCAGCAATTTGTGCTTTTCGTAAAGCGATTGCGCCGCGGTAAGCGTGTCCTTCGCTGTCAGGCCCAACTGTCTGTTGGCGTGTCGCTGCAATTCGGTCAGGTCGTACAGCATGGGCGGCGGCTGGCTCTTGTCATTGCCGGAAAGTGACAGTACCTGGCCGGGTCGCCCGAGCACGCGGTCGCTGATTGTCTGGGCCTGGGCACCGTCGCCGGGTAGTCGCTCGGGTCGCGTGGCAGGGGAGGGCACCGCAGCGCCTTCCCCGCCGACTGCTTCATTTCCTCCGGGGGCCTCCCCGGTGGTGCGATTGGGATCGAACCAGGTCGCCTGGTAGCGGTCGTCCGGTTGATCGCCGAAGGTGGCGATGACCTCGCAGTAGAGGTCAGGGACGAACGCCTGGATAGCCAGTTCCCGGTCGACGATCATTGCCAGCGTCGGCGTCTGCACCCGACCGACCGACAGCAGGCCGGGTCCGAAGCGCAGCGAATAGGCCCTGGACAGGTTCATGCCGACCAGCCAATCGGCGCGTCCCCGGGCCTCGGCGGCTTGCCCCAGATTGTCGTAATCGGTACCGGGGCGCAGCGCGGCGAAGCCCTCCTTGATCGCTTCCGGGGTCAGCGACGAAATCCATAATCGCCTGACGGGTTTGTCACATGCCGCCATCCGGTAGACGTAGCGAAATATCAATTCGCCTTCGCGCCCGGCATCAGTGGCACAGATGACCGATTCCACGTCCGGCGCGGTCAGGTGCCGTCGGACCGCCTCGAAATGGCCGGCCGTGGACGGCAGCACCGCCAGATCCCAAGACTGCGGCAGGATTGGCAGGCGGTCCCAGCGCCACGATTTCCATTCGGGGTTCATTTCATGCGGTTGCGCGATGCTGATCAGGTGTCCGATTGCCCAGGTAACAACATACCCGTTGCCTGAAAGCGCCCCTTCAACGCGGTTGCGCGCGCCGAGAACGGCGGCCAGGTCGCGGGCGACGGAAGGTTTTTCGGCGACAACAACGATGGACAAGCGGGCCTCCGGGCGTCCCTGGGACCGCGGCTTGCGGCAGGCTCACGGGCGGGACGCGGCGAGTGTAGCCTTCCCACCTATCGGGTTCAAGGCGTCCGACGTTTCAGTGACCCGCACAGGGCCGTTTCGGGCGCCGGCCGTTTGAGTTAGGATGCACAATCGTTTCCCGGCCGGCTGCCTCGGCCCATCGGAGGACCAATGGACGACGTGGTTGTGGTCGGAGCCGGACCTGCCGGGCTGTCTGCCGCCATCGCGGCCGGTGAGGCTGGTGCGCGCGTGCGCGTTCTCGACCGGATGCAATCTCCGGGAAAAAAACTGCTGCTTACGGGTGGTGGCCGCTGCAACCTGACGCACGACATCGACGCACGCGGGTTCGTCGAAATCTGCGGGCGCGATGCCCGCTTCCTGCACAACGCGCTGGCCAGACTGGACCCGGCCGCAACACGCGTACTCTTCGAACGTCTGGGCGTCCGCATTCGCCGCGAACCTGACGGGCGCTGTTTTCCGGCTTCCGGAAAGGCAACGGATGTTCTGGAAGCGATGCTGGCGCGCCTGCACGCGCTGCACATCCCGGTGCGAACGGGGGCGTACGTAACAGAGGTCCGGATCGAAGAGGCAGCCGGCCGTGCCCCAGGCCGTTTTTGGCCGCTCCATGTGGTCACCGATTCGGCGGGCGAATTCCCATGCAAGCGCGTTGTGCTGGCGACCGGAGGGATGTCCTACCCCGAAACAGGTTCGTCAGGGGAAGGGCATGCCGTGGCCAGGCTGCTGGGGCACCGGTTGATCCCCGCCCGTCCTGGGGAGGTCGGTTTGACCGTGGAATCAGCCGGCGTCCGCGCGTTGGCAGGGATCGCGGTGGAAGATGCCATCGTGACTGCGCGTTCTGGAAACCAAGTGGACGTTGCGCGGGGGGCGGTGTTGTTCACGCACTTCGGACTTTCGGGGCCGGCGGTGTTGGACGTCAGCCGTCTGGTTGCCCGGCGCCGTGGCCCGCTTCGTTTTAACGTGTTAATCGACCTGTTGCCGAATCGTACGGTAGAAGCGGTGGACGCGGATCTGGCGTCGGCGTTCGCCGAAAGTGGCGGCCGTTCGCCGGCCCGCATCGTTGTGGCATGGCTTCCCGAGAGACTGGCCGACCTTGCCGTCCTGTTGGCGAACCTGCCCCAGGGGACTGCTGCCCGCGTTCCGGCCGCTGCTCGGCGGCGGCTGGCAGGGACGCTGAAGGCTCTACCGGTCGAGGTGACGGGGACACGGGGTTTTGCCGAGGCTGTTGTGACGGTAGGTGGGGTTGACCTGCGCGATGTCGACCCGAAAACAATGCAGTCACGCATAGTGCCTGGCGTGTATTTCGCGGGCGAACTGTTGGACTTGGACGGTCCTCGCGGAGGCTTCAACTTGCAAATCGCATGGTCGACCGGTTGGGCGGCCGGATTGGCGGCCGCAGGTGATTAAAGTCGCGTCACTAAGATAGCATGGGTGGCTAGCCGTCCGAGCGCTTGCCCAACTGGCGATCCAGCATGAACAGAGCGCCGGTCGAGTCGCCGACCTTGATCAGGGACTGGATGACCTCGTCGGCGTTCTTTTCTTCCTCGACCTGCTCGGTGACGAACCACTGCAGGAAGATCTGGGTCGCGTGGTCCTTCAACGCGATCGCCAGGTCAGTCAGGTCCTGGAAGTTGCCGGTAACCTGCTTTTCGTGTGCGGCCGCGGCCTTGAACGCATCGATGGGCTTTGTCCACGTAGTCTGGGGCGCCGCGACGGCCGCGAGTACAACCGATTCACCGCGCTCGTTGATGTAATCGTAGATCTTCATCGCGTGATCGTATTCTTCCTGGGACTGGACCTTCATCCAACTCGCGAAGCCTGGCCAGTTCTGGGTCTCGAACCATGCGGACATCGAAAGGTACAGGTACGAAGCGTACAACTCGTTGTTGATCTGATCGTTCAGAGCCTTGGTAATCTTGTTGTCCATGTTCATTCCTCCGGATTTCAGCGGGCCGGGACCGTCGCCACAAAGGGGTGCGAACGGAACGTAGGCCCTTGGTGACACCAAACATAATCACGTTTCCAACGATTGTCACGGGGTCTCATGCTGCGGCGGCGACGATTGCGGGGTGGAACGCCGCGTCGTATCATTGCGACCAATTGCGGAGGGCCGATGTTCGTCGATGCATGCAGTTCGTTGCCGATCTGGCTGTTGGGTTTTCTGGCCAGCCTTGTCGCGGGGTTGATGACCGGGTTGGGGGCGTTGCCGGTCCTGTTCGTGCGCGATATCTCGCGTCGGACACAGGATGTGATGATGGGCTTCGGCGCCGGGGTCATGCTGGCGGCGACCTCGTTTTCGCTGATCATCCCGGCCATCGAGGCGGGGGGCGGCGGTACCATGGCGGCGCTGGTCGTCGTCGCAGGAATGGCGCTTGGCGGCATCTTCCTGTGGCTTTCTGACCGCTATTCACCGCATGAGCACTTCATCAAGGGGCCCGAGGGTGCGGATCCGAAGCGACTGCGGCGCATTTGGCTCTTTGTGATCGCGATTACCTTGCACAACTTTCCCGAGGGGCTTGCCGTCGGGGTCGGTTTCGGCGGCGGCAACGTAAACAACGGCCTTTCCCTCGCGGTGGGCATCGGTCTGCAGAACATGCCTGAGGGCTTGGTGGTAGCGCTGGCGCTGCTGACAGAGAAGTACCCGATGCGGCAGGCCTTGGGCATCGCAACGCTGACGGGCCTTGTGGAACCGATCGGCGGCCTGATCGGGGCCGGGATCGTTTCGATCGCCACGCCAATTTTACCTTGGGGACTGGCGTTCGCCGCGGGCGCGATGCTGTTCGTGGTCAGCGACGAAATCATCCCGGAATCGCACCGGATGGGCCATGCGAAAGCCGCAACGCTTGGTGTGATGGTCGGGTTCCTGACGATGATGTTCCTGGACGTGGCGCTGGGCTGATAGCGCGGTCTGCTACGGGCCGAGCTGGATGACCTCGTTGACCTCGCTCGTAATTCGCAACTCGAAGGGAAGGCTGAAGCCGTCGCCACCCGCATAGCCCTTGGCACGGGCAAACCACCAGCGTCGTGTCGGGTCCCGGATGAACTGGCCTTCGGGTGAAGCGGGCGGCGCCGCATCGCCAGGCTGCCAGCCCAGCGTGACGTATTGGAACCATGTGTACTGTGTGGTCGGGCGAATGCCCAGCGCGCAGAACCCGCCTATCGCAGTGCTTGCCGGGGATTCGCAATCCCACTCGGCACCGCCAGGCAGCCATTCGGTCGGGCTGGACAACATCGTTGGGAAATAGTCGTCGGCGTTATCGCCCGTGTCGACGTAGCGGGAATACGTCATGAAGTACGTATCCTGCTTCATCCTGATGTCCATCAGGAACGCTATGGCTTCCTGGGAGCGCGCCTTGCGCATGTACGACTTGTAGCTGAAGACCGCAACAGTCGCCAACACCGCCAGGATGGCGACGACCGTCATCAGTTCGATCAGCGTGAATCCTCGCCACGAGGTTCGTGTGTTCATGGTTTTCGCTCCATCCCGCCGCGTTGATGATACGGCCGGGCGGCCTTCCGGGCAAATCGGGGGAATTAGTGGTTGGAATGTGCCGCTGCGACCAGTGCGAGGCTGGCAGGCGTTACAGGCACTTCCAGTTCGCTCGTGGGAATGGGTACGCCGCGGGCGGGGGTTGGTTCGCCAGGACGTGCAGGGTCCGTCGGTTGCGCGGTTCGGGTGTCTCGTCGGGGGTCGGTACTGCAAGCGCATCCTCGCCGAATCCTTGGGCGCAGATGCGCACGCGGGCGCCGTTGCCGGCGAACCACCGCGCGATGGCTAGCGCACGTCGCTCGGACAGATCCTGGTTGTACTCGCGCGAACCCACGCTGTCGGTGTAGCCCGCCACGTACAGGCGCGCCTGGAACTCGTTGCCGAACTTCACCAGCGCCTCGTGGACGCTTTCCAGCGTGCGTGCCAGTTTCGCGTGCTCGGATTCCTGGATGTCGGCCTTGCCGAACTCGAAATTGATTTCCTCGTGTGGGATTTCAATGAAAAACGGGGACATCTCGACGCCGTTGAAGAATCCGTCTGGGTCATGGGCCACCATCCGGAGCAGTCCGACCGGTTCCTGCGCCGGTGGAAACGACACGGTGATCGGGGTGCCTGGACCCGCGATCGGTTCCAACGGTTGGTCGATGTCCGCGATCCGGTTGCCGCTCTTGCCCAGTACCTCCAGAGTCACGCGCGCAACTGGGGCGTCGGAGATGAACGTGATCCGGCCCTCGGCCAAGTCGACCGTGTCCCGGGTGACTTTGAGGGTCATCGGGCGGCCTACGACCACGTCAAACGCAAGCTGGATGGGCTCGGCCAGTCCGTGAAACGTCACTGTCGCCGTGTACGCAGCACTCGCCAGCGTTGTCGGGTGTTTGATCGGGATTTCCTCCGTTTTGCCCATGCGCACCAGTTTCGTGGCGAACTTCTGGGTGTGTTTTCCCGGGCCCTCGCGGACCACTGTCACGCGCAGATCCTGCAATGGGTGTAGCGCGGTGATGATCAACGCAGGTGGGGCACCGCCGGCCAGGACTCGGGAACGGACCTGGATGTCGATAGGTTCCTGGGCAAGGGCGCCCTGCGGCAGCAAAAGCAGCAGCCCGAATGCCATCAAGGCGAATCGACCAGACAGGATGATGCGGGTAATCGACATAGTCACCTCCGCGCACGTCGCGTTCGCCGCGTTCGCCGCGTCGACATCGCGATCATCAAAAATGCGCCCAGGAACGCAATCACCGGAAACGTCCGGGCGACTGAGTGGTCGCTGCCGGTAATCGCCGTGCAACCGCCACCTCCGGCCGCCGCCATTAGGCCTGGCGGGGGTTCGGGCACCCACACATCCCCGTACAGGCCGCAAAGTCCTTCGATATCTGCCTCGTTCAGGTCTCGTTTCTTGATTTCCCCGGCCGGGGCCGAAAAGTACATCGTCGCCTCGCCGCAGATTTCGCGGCTGCGGCAGGGGTGGTCCAGGCCCAGGACGTGCCCCAGTTCGTGGGTCAACATGTTCTGGATGTCGTTGGCTCCAATGACACCTGTCGCAGAGAACACGTAGGGGCCGTCGTTGACCTCCAGCGAGAAACTTTCGGCGGCACCAGTAAACGGATGATAGTAAAGCGTGGTAAGGGCCAGCACCCGACTCATGTCCAGGATGTTCGAGGGCGTCACCGGGTGCCATGCAGCCCACTCATCATCATCCTGAAACACGACAAGGTTTGTCCCGTGATCGTAGCCGTCGACTACGCGCAACGGCGGCACGTCCGTGACCTCGACGGGGTCCAGGAGCGAAGGATGGCGGCAGTCAACGGCGTTCCACGTCGCGATCGAACGGACGACAGCCTCGCGAACATCGTCGTCGTCGGCATCCGGCGTGAAATCGGCGTCGAGCAGGACTGGGATTTCCTCGTCGTACCAGCGGATATACTGCCCCGGCGCGTCGGCCAGTTCGTACCATGCGTAGGTCGGGTGGGCCGTTGCCTGGTCGACAACGGGTGCCGCGGCGCTTCGAGGAATCTGCGGGCCCACGGATTCCGGCAGGGCCTGGGCGGCGTGCGACGGCATGCGTGCGGACAGCGCAAATGCCAGATCGTTCAGGGTGTGTGGCATCCCAGTTGAAAGGGCCGTACCTGGTGCGAATCCGTGAGCGTGCGGTTGACTCAAGATGAGCCCCGGACCCCCGTCAATCGGCCGTTGTACGAAAAATGTGCCCAGTGCGAGCCCGACGACGGGGCGGCGCTCTATCGCGTGCAGATCCTGGCCGGGCAATAGGGCGTCTACAGGCGATTCGTCTACGGGTGCCCCAAGGAACAGCACGACCTCGTCCCCAAGTCGATAGGTCGGCAAACCAGGCACGTATTGGGCGCGATCGCCGATCACACCGCCAAGCGTGGAAAAGGACACGAGCCTCGTAGTGTCGTTTCCGGCGCGCACGGCAGGGGATGCAAAGTCCTCGGCCACTTCGACCGTCACGTCGGTCAGGATTCGCGGTACCCCGTTTCCTGCAAAGTGTGTGCGGGTGTCGACGACAACGCCGTGGACGACCCGGGAGGCTGCGTCAGCCAGGGCATCCAGATCCATGGTTGCGAAGGTAGCCGCGTTGGCCGGCCGTGTGAGTACGCCCGCAAACGCCGCGACGACGAGCCAGGCAGCCACGGTCGCAAAACAGCGGAAACGGGCAGGCCGCCCGGGCAGTTCATGCGCGTTTTGTTTCGATCTGGATGGGATTCGCGACACACGGAACCTCCGTCGTCGGCATTATAGGGAGTCGGTCCAGGTTTGGCAGCCGGAAAGCGACGTCGGTAGGGCAGGGGGCAGGAATCGGGGTCAGGCGACGTCCATCGGGAATGCGACGACGTCTCGCAGTCTGGTGGCACCGGTCAGCAGCATCACCACGCGGTCCAAGCCAAGTGCGTTGCCTGCGCATGGGGGCAGTCCTTCGCGCAACATCGAAACGTAGCGCTCGTCGATCGGGTACGCGGGCAGGCCCAGTCGTTCGCGTTCAGCCAGGTCAACCTCACAGCGCGCGACGTAGGCGTCGGCATCGGGCAGTTCCGAGAACCCGTTGCACAGTTCAAGGCCGGCGGCGTAGCACTCGAAGCGTTCGGCGACGCGCCGGTCGCCGGGTTTCAGGCGCGCAAGTGAAGCCATGTCCGCTGGGTATTCGACCAAGAACTCGGGCCGATCGTTGCCAACGCATGCCTCGACGCGGTCGACCAGAGCCTCGCACCGGTCATCGAAGGACATCGAAAATGGGTCGCCGGCGTCGGCTCGGGAAAACGCCTCGGCAAACGTGACTCGTGGCCAACGGCCCGCCAAATCCATGGCTGGGCGAACGCCTGGGACCGGCGGTGCCTCGGCACGTCCCCACAGTTCAGTCGCCAGGTGCTGCAACAGGCCCTGGGTATCGTCCATGATCGCTTCGTAGTCTGCGTCGCGACGATACCATTCGACCATCGCGAATTCCGGATTGTGACGGTCGCCGAACTCGCCGTCGCGGAACGCCCGGGTCACCTGAAACACCCGATCAAACCCGATAGCGACCAGTCGTTTCATGTGGAATTCCGGGCTGGTTGTTAAATACATCACATGTTTGCTGACCCGTGTCTCCATCGCGGCCAAGTGCGTCTCGACGCCAGGAGACGTACACACGATCGGGGTATCGACCTCCAGGAAGCCCCGGTCTCGGAAGTAGGCGCGAAGGGCGTCAAGGATCCGTGCCCGCAGTTGTAGGCGGCGAAACAGAGCGGATCCATCGGCATGGAATCGGACGTAATCGGACATCGAAGACCTCGGGCTGGTGAACGTGGCAGGCGCCGTAAAAGGGTGCCCGAACTACTTCTTGACGCGCTCGACGTAACTGCCGTCGCGGGTGTCGATCTTTAACCAGTCGCCGTCGTTGATGAATAGCGGTACCTGGACCGTCGCACCAGACGCAACAGTCGCGGGCTTCGTCGCGCCGGTCGCAGTATCGCCCCTGACGCCTGGTTCGGTGTAGGTAATCTGGGCCTCGATGAAGTTAGGCAGGTCGACGCTCATCGGCGCGCCTTCGTACAAGAGCACCGCGACGCTCATGTTGTCTTGCAGGAACTGCGCGCCGTCGCCCATGGCCTCGGCTGGGACCACGATCTGCTCGAAGGTCTCCTGGTCCATGAACGTGAAGGACTCGCCGTCGCCAAACAGGTACTGGCAGGGGCGCTCCTCGAAATTCGCCGGTTCCAATTTCTCGCCGGTCTTGAAGGTCCGCTCCAGGACGTTTCCGGTCTTGAGGTTCTTCATCCGAATACGGGTGAACGCGGTCCCCTTGCCGGGCTTTACGAACTGGAAATCGACGATGATCCAGGGATACCCGTCCATCTTGATCTTCAGGCCTTTTCGGACGTCTGATGTTTCGTACATTTAGCCTCCTCTTGGGGTAAATCCTGGAAATCGGTTGCGGATGCTAGTCGAAAACCGCCAAAAAATCAAGGGAAACGAGCATCCCCAATCCACCGTGTGCCGTGGACCG